>CAYGQI010000009.1:19101-23089 GCA_964351925.1 uncultured Anaerolineales bacterium
CCCGCAGAAGACGACCACGGAGGACGATCATGTTTCGAAGGCGACGTTTTCGACCCTTGAGACCTCTTCGCAGAAGGGGTCCCCTGCCGCCCGGGAGACCAGTGCCTGAGCCCCTCCGAAAGGCGATGGTACTGTTAGAACAGGGCAAGCTCGACGAGGCTGCGACGGCCTTCGACGAGCTGGCACAAGGGGCCGAGGAACGGGGTAACTCCTTCCGTGCGGCCAATCTCACCGCTCAGGCTGCTCGCTGCTACCTGCAACTGGACGACGTGGATGCGGCCTATGAGAGAGGAGTGAAGGCGCTGGAGCTGTTCAAGCAGGCTCAACGCCCTGGCGCGGCCCGACGTCTCGGCGAGAGGATGGTGAAGGTCCTCAGAGACAAGGGCCGCCACGCCGAGGCTGAGGCGCTGGAGCGAGAGCTGAAGCAACTGCCAGCGCCAGCCCGCGCCGGCGTGCCTCGCGGGGAACTCCCCCCAAAATGCCCGCAGTGCGGTGGGCCCATAAGGGAGAGCGAGGCGACCTGGGTGGGGCCGTCCTCCGCGGAATGTCCCTACTGTGGCTCGGTGGTCAAGGCCGAGTGACGACCACGCTGAGCGACGCCTCACTGAGGCAACGAATTTGCGTCTCTGGCCCTGCTGGACGGTGCTAGGGGTGGAGAGGAATGGCTGGCGGTCTTCCGTCTCGCGGACTGCCGCCCGGCGCAACCGGCGACGATGGAGGATCATCGTCCGGCCAGTAATCCTGAGTAGATGTCCCCCAGATTCTGAAGCAGCACCGGCCAAGAGTATTCTCTGACCGCCCGTTCGCGCAGCTTCTTCCCCAGGGTCGCGGCTCGTCCCCTGTCCTCTAGCATCGACCCGATGGCCTCTGCCAGGGAGATGTAGTCTCCCAGTTCAGCGTACACCCCCCATGCCCCCAGATATTCCCTGCTCACCTGGGTGTCAAAGGCCACTGTGGGCAAGCCCATGGCCATGTAGTTGGGCAGCTTCCCGCTGCCCTCGGTGGCGGACAGCTTGGGGGCGACGGCCACATCCCCGAGGCGCAGGTAGCGGTGGGCTTCGAGGTAATGAATCCGGCCCGTGAAGGTGACTTGCTCGGAGATGCCCAACCGGGCCGCCAGGGCACGGTAGTGCTCCACGTTGGGGTGTCCCATGACGAGGAAGTGAAGGTCTGAGTATCTGTGTGCCAGTTCTCTCGCTGCTTCCAGCAGGAGGGTAATGCCCTGGTACTCGGCCAACAGGCCGAGATAGACCACCACCTGACTGCCGAGGGGTATGCCAAGTTCTTGCTTCAGATCGAGGATCCCGTCTTCGGTGCCCTTTGGGCAAAACAGGTCAGTATCCACAGTATCGGGCAGGAGGTGGATCTGTTTCTCGTCGCAGTTGAACTCCTGGCGTAGGAGGCGGGCCGCGTGGTTCGAACTGACGATGATGGTATCGGGCAGATGGTCTATGAGTTGCTCGAGCCTGCGCAGCGAAACGCGGAACCGGCTATTGGGGGACAGGAACCCGTGGTCGATCATCTCACCGGTGAGACTGCCCTGGAAGTCGAAGATCAAGGGAACGCGCCACAGACGGCTGAGGAAAAAGCCCATCAGGGCGCCCTCGTGCAGGTGGGCGTGGATGATGTCCGGCCTTCGGCGCACAGTCCAGGCCAGAGAGCGGATGGAGAGCAGGGCATCGAAGGCGACTTTGTGAAGGGACGAGCCTACCTCGTATTGGCGACGCCAGGGGATGCCGGGCGTTCTTACGATGTGGAGACCTTCAATGTCCTCGCCGTTGTGATAGGTGCAGACAGTGACTCGATGGCCGAGTCTTTGGAGTGCGAGCACCTCGACGAGGATGCGGACGTGACAGCCGTAGTCGGCAAAGAAGGAGGTCGGGGCGAGGATCAAGACTTCGCGCTGTCGATGAGTTCCACCTTTTTCCGTCGAGGGAGTCGTCGTATCGCTGCCTCCTGCCGTCTGGCCTCCCTGGCCGTGAGGTGCTCCCGCTGATAGACCAGAATCACCGGCAGGCGTGCTCTGGTGTACCTGCTCCCCTTGCCCGCCTGGTGAGCGCGAATCCTGCGCTCCAGGTTCGTTGTCCAGCCAGTGTACAGCGTCCCGTCGGCGCAGGCCAGGACGTAGGTGTGTGGCATGCTACCTGGGCGCTCGCCCTTCCATTCTCTTCTTGAGGTCGCGGAACTGATTCAGGCCGAGGAGGGAGCCCAGCGAGGTCATGCTGCGAAGGTCCTCCATTGTTCTGGAGGAGGCTTCCTCTGAGGGAGAGCCTCTACCTGCAAGCCAGCGACTGCGGGCGTCCATCAGTTCCGTGAACAGCTCTTGCCAATCGCCGTCCTCCGCCGCAACTAGCTTCTCCTGCAGTTCCTTCAAGCTAGTGACATAGGCATCTATCCACCGAGAGATGTTCTCCTTGTTGGCGAGGCAGATGCCGCCGACGTCCTCAGGATCCGAGGATGGGAACTCGGTTGCCCGCCAGAAGGTCTCACCGGGTAGCCTTCTGAGGTCTCTCCATGAAGGGGCCTGGGTCGTGCTCAGCAGCAAGGCTGCGGACAGGAGGACAGGCAGATGCTCGACACCCGCTATTTGGCCGTCGTGCTCGTCGACGTCCAGGAAGAAGGGTTCCGCGCCGAGGGTGAGAGCCATGCTGGTCACCAACTCAATGGCCGCGGGATGAGACCTGTTGGAGGGGACAAGACAGTAGGTGCACCCGGTGAAGAGATCCGCCCTGGCAGCATCTGCGTCTCCACCTTGCTGGCTCACAATGGGGTGACCGCCTACGAAGTGTACAGTCTCGGGCAGGAATTCGTCGGCCCATCTCATGATCTCTCCCTTGACCACCGCCGTGTCTGTGACCACGCAGTTGGCCCCGAGATAGGGTCCGACTGATTCCATTACCTTCCGTATGTCCGGCACGGACGTACTGATGACGACCAACTCGGCATCTTCAACAGCCGAGACTAGGTTCCTTTCCCACTTCTCGATCGCCCCGAGGTCCTGCGCTTTCCGAGACAAAGCGCTATCTCTGTCGTGTCCCACGACGGTGAAGTCTGGTTGAGCCTTTCGCAAGGCCAGGCCGATGGACGACCCGATTTTGCCGAGCCCCACGATGGTGATCTTGGGTTGAGACATTCCGACCTCCTAGGTGTGACGCTTCGCTCTAGTTGATCTGGTCAGCAGCCTGTAGCGCTGCCAGCGCTCCGCCCATGCCGTCCCGGGCCTGCGCGTCTCGCTGATCGTCCTCGTGGTGTGCCACCAGCCAGACGACTTCTGGTGAGCATCCCGCCTGTGCCGCCAACTCGGCCCCGAGCGCCGCGTGATGGCAATGTACGCGAAAGGGATAGAGCCAGCTTCCGGGCCCACCGTCCAGCCTCTCCCAAAGCTGCAGTGAGAGCGCCTTGGCCAGGACCGCGGTCACGCGATGCCTGATGCCCACTGGCCCCAGCGACTTGCCCACGTCGTGGATCAGAGCAGCCTGGAGCAGCGATGGATCTGTGTGCCCGGCTTCGCGGAGCGCCCGGAACACGGCCAGACAGTGGCGCTGATCCATGGAAGGCATCTGACGAAACAGCTCCTGCTGGCGTGTGTCAAGGCTCTGTGCCAGGTCTTCGACCGTCGCATGTGTTGCTCGCGCCCCCAGCGCCAGGGTGAACTGGCGCACACGGTGAAGGACGCCCAAGGCGATCAGACTCCCAGTATCAAGCGTCTGAGTAGTAAGTAGGGCGGATAGACAACGAAACTGAAGATGGGGACATACCGATTGGCTATGATCACCAGGAGCAGCAGCATCGGACCGTAGCGCTCGTAGCGAGCCAGGTTGTAAGACCATCGATAGGCCCACGGGGCTCCGATGCTACCCAGGATGCCCAGCAGGACGCCGTACCCGTCCAAGGGCGGGATCGGGATGAGGTTGAAAACGGCCAGTCCGATGTTGACCATGGCCACGATAAAGATAAGCTCCAGCAGGAAAGAGGGAAGAACCGGCGC
>CAYGQI010000009.1:23189-26048 GCA_964351925.1 uncultured Anaerolineales bacterium
ACTCCTGGCTGTGGGATCCCCCAGCTGTGAGGCTACCCAGGCGTGACAGCACTCGTGAACATCGATGGCGATGAGCACGGCGACGATGATGGCGGCAAATGTAGCGAGATCCAGCCCGAACATGAACTGTGCACACTCCTTGGCGCCGAGGCTTCTGCGGTGATATTATACCGGAAACTCCGGCCAAGGTAAAGGAGTGGTCCTTCGGGCATGATTTGTGGTATACTGGCAAGCTGCTGAGGAGAAACCACCTGCATGGTGATGGAGATTCACTTGGACGACGTCGTTCGACTGCGGAAGAAGCATCCCTGTGGCAACTTCGAGTGGCGCGTGGTCCGAGTGGGTACCGACATCGGGATCCAGTGCTTGAAGTGTAACCGACGGGTGCTGATGCCCAGACGTGTATTCGAGAAGCGGGTCAAGGCTTTCGTGTCCCAGGGGAGGGTGGCTCCTTTGCTGGGGCACGAATGATGGTCCAGGATAGAACCTTCACTGCAGTTGTCAAGAACAGGAACTTCTTCATCCTCTGGATGGCGCAGATCTTCTCCCAGACGGCGCAGAACGGCATCCATTTCGTCCAGATAGTCCTCATCGAGACCCTTACTCGCTCCACAGCTCACATGGCCGTCATGATACTTTCCTTCAGCCTGCCAGCCGTGATACTGAGTTCTGTGGCCGGGATAGTGGTGGACCGGTTGTCCAACAAGCTGGTCATGCTGGCCAGCAACGGCATCCGCGTCCTGACGGTGGCCACCTACATCGTGGTGCTGGATCGACTGGGTGGATGGTCGCTCTTACTGGTTATCTATGCCGTGACCTTCATCTCTTCGGCTGTCGGCCAGTTCTTTGCCCCGGCTGAGGCGACAACTATCCCTCTGCTGGTGGGAGAGGAGCGGCTGTTGACCGCCAACGCTCTGTTCAATCTGACCTTAATCGGTACACAGGTAGTTGGGCTGGTGATCCTGGCGCCGCTGACCGTGAAGGTGCTAGGGATCAAGGGATCATTTGCCATCGTGGCTTTCATGTATCTGGTTGCGTCGTTGTTGCTATCGCGGATACCCCGCGATAAGCCCCGGCTGGTTGTGCAGGCGGGTGCCTCCATGCTGAAGACGGCGTGGGAGGAACTGCGTGAGGGATGGCGATACGTGGCCGGCAAGCGCTCCATCATCATCGCCCTCAGTCAACTGGCCATGACCACTACCCTCTTGATGATGATGGCTATGGTGGCCCCAGGGTACTCGACTCGCGTGCTGGGCATGCTTCCTGAAGATGCCTTCATCGTCTTCGCCCCGGCGGGGATCGGCATGCTGGTCAACACCTTCTTGGTGGGGCGCTTCGGATACAGGTTCCGTCGAGAGGTGATGTCCAGCGTCGGGTTCTCAGCGATGGCCGTTACCATGCTGGGTTTCGGGGTGGCGGGCTTCGATCTGCCTATCTGGGCGACAATCCCCAAAATGCCCGTGATAATGGCGCTGTCGGTGACATTGGGAGCGGAGATATCTTTGGTAGTCATACCAGCAGAGACGCTTCTGCAAGAGAAGTCACCGCCTGAGCTCCGGGGGCGAGTTATCGCTGTCTACTTCCTGCTGGCCAATGTGGTGGCCATACCCATCATGCTCTTGGTGGGTACCGCGGCCGATCGGCTGGGAATCCCCCAGGTGATTTTGGGTGTAGTGTTCTTCCTCGCCATTGTCGCGGCTGTGACCACGTATGAGGCCTTCAGGTTCCGAGGGACCGAGGGGGGGCTCTTCGAAGACGGCAGGGCGATTGAATACTACTCTCGTCCCAATGATGAGTAGAGACTGAGGGTGGTATGGGCTCAAAGACCAAGGTACTCATAGTTGGACTGGACGGGGTCCCCCTCAGCCTCATCGAGGCCTGGGCTACAGAGGGCAAGCTGCCCACCTTACGCAAGCTCATGGAAGAGGGGACGGTGGGGGAGCTGAGATCGACCATCCCGCCCACGTCGGGGCCCTCCTGGTCCACATTCATGACGGGCAAGAACCCGGGAAAGACCGGCATCTACGACTTCTTGTACCGCCGGGAGGGCACCTACGTCTTCCCCCCAGTGAACGCCAGCCAGCGAGATGGCATCGCCCTCTGGAGACTCCTCAGCAATCGGGGTAGGAAGGTGGGAGTGGTCAACGTGCCCATATCTTATCCCGTGGAGGAAGTCAACGGGTACATGATCAGTGGTTGGATGACGCCCTATTCGGCGCAGGATTTCTGCTACCCAGCCGACCTGTGGCGCGAACTGAGAGATCAGATCGGGTACTACACCATCTACCCCACCGAGACCTTTGCGGAGTCGCGAAGAGACAGCTTCTTCCGGGCCTGCGATGAGCTGCTAGATCTGCGCTCCAGGACCGTCTCATACCTCATGGACAGGTATCCCACGGATCTGTTCATGGTGGTGCTGTTCGACACGGACCGCGTTCTGCATCAGCTTTGGCATTACCTGGATCCTGGACACCCGTGGCGCCAGCCTGGTGACGGAACGGACAAGAGCGGTCCTGTGGTACGGTACTTTCAGCGGGTGGACGAGAAACTGGCGGAGATAGTGGCCAGAGCTGACGAGGACACGGTGATCATCATTCTCTCCGACCATGGAATGGGTCCCGCCCACAACTTCATCGTGCTCAACAACTGGCTGCTTGAGGTTGGCCTTCTTCAATTGAAGCGAGACCCCTTCAGGCTACTCAAGCGATGGCTGTTCGATGCGGGATTCACGCTGCGCAATGTCCATCGCATCGCCGATAGAATCGGCCTCGCCAAGCATGCTGAGTACAAAGGTCTGTACTCGATGGACTACTTGATGAAGCTGGTCTTTCTGTCCTTCCTGGATGTGGACTGGTCCCG
>CAYGQI010000010.1:0-6156 GCA_964351925.1 uncultured Anaerolineales bacterium
TTGAAGAGCGGAGCCATGGAGGGCTGCGCCTGGATCAGTGCCTTGCCGGCAGTTGCCAGTTGCCGGCGGAAAGAGTGCTCGTCCTCGGCCTCCGCCTCATCAGCAAAGAGCAATAGCACGCTGGCGGCTCTGGTGGCTATCTCGACGGCACCCGAGGTATGGTCAGCGGCCAACTCGCCGATTTGGGCTTGGACGGACCTGGGGAGCATCTCGTCACCGTGGTGGTGATGGCGCGCCGACCCTGAAGATCTTCGCCCGGTTGGTCTCCACCGCCCTGGTGGCGTTCATGGTATCCACCACCGCTGGGGCGTGGGCCACGATCCACTCGTAGTCATAAGCAGAGTGGCCGGACACGATGACCACGCAGTCCTGGCTCTCCAGGAGTTCCTCGGTCACGGGGACAGAGTGCAGGGTCTGTTCGTCGGGATAGAAGACGTCCTTGCCCACCGTGAACTGGGGGATAAGAGGATCGTTGTAGCTCACTGTGGCCCCGCTGCTCAGCAGCAACTCGATGACCCTCTGGGCGGGGGAGTTGCGGGCATCGTCCACGTTGGGCTTGAAAGAGACGCCAAGGACCAGGACTCGGGCCTGTCGCAGGTTCCTGCCCTTGGTATTCAGCGCCTCCCCTATCTTGCTCAATACGTGGTAGGGCATCCCTTGATTGAGCTCAGCCGCCAACTCGATAAACCGGGGATAGAAGTCGTACTCTCTGGCCTTCCAGAAGAGATAGTACGGATCGACGGGCACGCAATGGCCGCCCACTCCCGGTCCGGGGTAGAAGGGCATGAAGCCGAAGGGTTTGGTGGAGGCGGCCTCGATCACCTCCCAAATGTCGATGTCCATGCGCTCGCTGAGCTTGGCTAGCTCATTGATCAACGCGATGTTGACGCTGCGAAAGATGTTCTCCAGCAGCTTGCTCATCTCCGCGGCCCTGGGCGAGGAGACCACGTGAACCTCTGGCATCAGTTGCCGCAGCACTAGCCGGGCCAGTTCCGCGCAGCGCGGTGACACTCCGCCCACCACCTTGGGCGTGTTAGAGACGGTGTACCGCTTGTCACCAGGGTTGACGCGTTCCGGGGAGAAGGCGAGAAAGAAATCGCGTCCAGCCTTGAGACCCGAGGTCTCCAGGATGGGCAGTACGTCCTCCTCGGTGGTGCCCGGGTACGTGGTACTCTGGAGGATGATCAACTGCCCGGGCCTGAGGCGCGGGGCGATCTCCTCGCTGGCAGCCACCACGTAGGAGAGATCAGGTGTCTTGGTCTTGGTGATGGGAGTGGGCACACAGATGAAAATGACATCCATCTCTCTCAGTACTTCGCCGTCGGTCGTTGCCCTAAGACACCCTTCCTCCACCGCCTTCGACACGTCGGCGCTGCTCACGTCCTGGATGTGACTCTCGCCGCGAGCCACGGCATTCACCCGTTCCTCATCTACGTCGAGGCCGGTGACGGGGAACCCCAGGCGAGCGTACTCCACCGCCAGGGGCAACCCCACATAGCCCAGTCCGATGACGCAGATGCGGGCTTCCTTGCGCTCGATGCTATGCTCGAGATCCACCACCGCCTCCTGTCAACCTCACTCTCTCCAGGCCGACGAGACTCGCCACTCCGATCAGAAACACAGCGATTCCCAGGGCATAGGCTGGGACAAGACCGGCGTGCATGATCAGCAGGCCAACAAGACCCAGGCCACAGCAGACCCCATAGAGAAGGATCACCGCCCGTCTCTGGGAGAGACCCAGCGATACCAGGCGGTGCGAGACGTGATCCTTGCCGGGATTGGTGAGGGGATTGATACCCCGGCGCAGACGGGAGACGACGATCAAGGTAGTATCGAAGATGGGCAGCCCCAGTACCACCACGGGTATCATCCAGGTGATGACGTTGGGGTGGTTGGGGAAACGCAGTTTGATGCCCACCGCCGCCAAGACGAACCCCAGAAACATGCTGCCGGCGTCCCCCATGAAGATGCTGGCCGGATTGAAGTTGTAGACCAGGAATCCGATGCATACGCCCAGCAGAGCTGCCGCCAGGCTCGCCACCAGGTACTGTCCATTCAGAGCAGCCAGCAGCAGAAAGAAAGCCGCGGCCACGGCCCCCACCCCTCCCGAGAGCCCGTCCATGTTGTCCAGAAGATTGAGGGCGTTGGTGATCCCCAGTATCCAGAGAAAGGTGATGAGCAGGTTGAGCGCCTGGTTCGGGAGAAAGCTCACCTGGACGCCGGAGAGAATGACGATGCCGGCCGCCAAGGCCTGCCCCAGTAGCTTCATCACTGGACGCACGCCCCAGCGATCATCCCAGATGCCAAGGAAGGAAACGATGGTCGCGCCAATGAGGATGCTGATGGCTTGAGAGACCACCCAGCCTTCCCCGAAGAGGAGCAGGGCCATGATGAAGCCGGCATAGATGGCCATGCCTCCCAGCAAGGGGACCGGGCTCAGATGGACTCTGCGTGCATCGGGCCGATCGACCATTCCCAGTCGTCCGGCGAGCCGTCGGAAAACAGGCGTAGCCCCCAGAACCAGAATGAGGGCGCTGGCGAAGATTAGGACCAGGTTGATCACTCTGCCATAGCCTCCAGCTGAGAAATGAAGGTGTCCCAGTCTTGCTTCTCTTCCGGGCTCGCCAGCTCTCGCGCGATTCTCGCTTCAACGAGCGCATCCTCAGTGCGCCCCATGTCCCGGTAGATGATGGCCAGGTTGCGGTGGGCCTGATACTCGTTCGGTGACAACTCGAGGGCTTGCTGGCAATGTTGCGCCGCCTCTTCCAGTCTACCCTGCTGCCCACGCAACGCACACAGCTGGATGTGCGGCTTCACCTGCCGGGGGTTCAGGTCCAGAGCCTTCTGATAGGCCTCGGCAGCGGACTCGATGTTCCCTGACATAGTATGGGCATCTGCCAGCAAGAGGTAGGTCTGCAGGAACACCGGGTCTAGCTCCAGCGACACCTCGTACTTGGCGATGGCCTCGTCGTATTCCCCAGCAATGAGGTAGACCATTCCCCATTCATTGAAGAGTTGTGCGTTGTGTGGGCTCAACGTGGTGGCATCCCCGTAGTACCTGACCGCCTGTTCCCACCGTTCCGCCCGTTGCTGAGGGTCGCTGCTGACCTCCGCCCACATGCGGAACATGCGCCCTAGATTGGCGGAATGATCGGTGTTGAGGAGGTTGATCTCCTTGGCCCTGGTGAGCACCAGGTATGTGCTCCGGAAGAGGCTGTCTCGATCGAGGGATGCCATCTCCTGCGGAGTCAGGCGCAGGAGATCGTCGACGGACTGAGGCTCAAGGGAGACCCTCCCCGTGTCGTCGCTGATGGTCTTGCTCTTCTCCAGCAGGGCTCGCGCCAGGAAAAGGTAGTACCAGTCCTGCTCGGGAGCTAGACGTATGCTTTCCTTGTAGAGCGCCATGCTCGCGTCCCACTGTTGCTGCTCGTCCAAGTTCAGGGCCTGCTTATAGTGGGTGTCGGCTCTCACTAAGTTCACGTTAGTGGACAGTATCAGAACGGTGACCCCCACCAGCAGCAACGGCACGGCCACCGCACTCGGCCAGTGGCCAAGCTGGAGTGCCGGCCGGCCTGTCCCGGCAACCATAGCCACAGCGACCAGCAACATGGTGGCGAAGACCACCACATAGTAGACGACAACCGTGTTGGCCAGGATTCTGGAGTAGCTTACCAGGTCATCGACGACCCTTATCTCCGGTTCGTAGCTCACGATGGAATAGTGTATGGCGGTGAAGACGGCGAAGATGCCCAGGCTGATGAGGACGTAGGTCAGCACAGGTAGAGCGACACTGGACTGAGCAACCTGTCTGACACCCATCCGCCATTCGAAGATGATTATAGCACCACCGCACAGCCAGGTCAATACCAGTAGCCAGGGTATACTGAACCCCCGGGCCGAAGCCTCGAACACGCCTGTGACATGGTCATAACCCAGAGTGGCCATCACCAGCCCGAAGAGCAGACTCAGGGGCACGAGGTCGCCAATCCCTTGCCACAAAGACGCGAGGAGTGAAGTCCCACCGCCAGGCTGTCCCGGTCGCGTGCGGCGGCGGCTTTTCCTGGACCTTCCGCTGCTTGCCTGCGGTTGCGGTGTCTGTTCTGTGAGCTCATCGGCGGCAGTTCGCTCCCACCGGGAGAGGCCTATGACCACCAGCAAGGCACAGTAGACCCAGAAGTACGTCCTGGTGGCGGCGATAGCGATCCCGAAGTGAATCTCGATGAAGTGGGCGACGATGGCCGAGAACAGAGCGATCAGCAGTACCTGGTCTCGGAAGGAGACGTGGAACTCCTCGGCCTTGTCGCGCAGGGCAAGCGCGTGGATGACCAGGTAGACCAGGAAGCCAAAGGTAATGCCCACCGCCAGGGCGACACCAGAGAATCGCCAGGTCCCGTCCAGCAGGCGAGCACCGACGGCGAACAGTACACCTCCCAGGGTCCACAGGATGATGTAGATGATACGCTGTCTTCGATCCGTGGCGAAGCCCAACCACTTGAGTCCATAGTAGAACAGACTGCCAAAGAGAAGCATGTATGTCAGGAAGCCGATCCACCCCGTCATGGCCAGGGCGTCGAAGGTCTCATTGTGGGAGCGGTCTGGCGACGCGTTGCGAGCCTCATAGTGAGCCAGTTCTGGGGGATAGAACGGGTTGTAGGCCACGAACATGGCTTCAGGTCCGTACCCCACGAGTGGCCGCAGTGCGTTCAGCCCGTCCAGATGGTCAGGGGGCAACCCTATGGGTTCGTGAGGGCTGATGAGATCGATGACCCCGTCCCAGATCAGCACCCTCACCTTGCCGGTTCCCGTCTCCGTCTCAAAGATCTGGCCCAGTCGGCCTATGTACGGTATCTGGCGCAAGCCGGCCAGAGGGCTGCTTGGCACGTTGAGCACGGCCAGGAAAAGGATGCCAGCGACGGCCGCACCGGCTGCACCCACCCAAAGCCATGTCATCCGGCGTCTCACACCGAAAATGAAGACCAAGACGAACAACCCTGCCAGCAAGCCAATCCAGGGCCCGCGGCTCTTGGTGAAGAAGATGCAGATCAACTGGATGCTGAGGACAAAGCCATACAGGACCCCCAGAAGGTGCGGGCCAATGGCTTCCTCGCGAAAGGCAAACCAGAAGGAGACCACGAAGAGGAGCATCACAGCTCCAAGAGCCACGAACTCGGCGGCCACACCCCCGGTCAGAACTACGTAGTTCAGCCGGAAGATGAGCAGGAGGAAGTAGGACAAGGCAAGTGATTGGCCAGCGAAGAGCATGACGCGGCTCGCCACCCAGGCCGCGTTGGGCAGATGCAATCGGGGTGACACGAGCGTGGAGAAGAGCACCATCGACACGGATGCCACTGCCCCGCTGGCCAGAAGAACTCCGTAGCTCAACCCTCCCGCTAAGTGATCGACGTCGGACAGGAAGAAAAGCAGATAGATGAATATGTACGCCAGACATAGAGCCTGGAGCGCCAGCAAGAGCCCATAGGCGATGGTCCAAAGGAGATTGGGCGCGCGCCGGCCGTCACCTTCCCCGAGGGATACTGGCACCTCAAAGACCTGGAGGTTGATGACGAACCGGCCGATGGTGAGTGGGACCACCATGATCAGGTAGGCCGCCACGAAGATGGCGTTGCCCATGTTCGACGCCACCCGAGCCGTCACATCGCCGCCCCAGGGCAGAGGGTCGAGCTGGAAATGCTGGACGATGCCGTAGAGGGCAATAGGGAAACTGGTGACGATGATCACTGTGAGGAGACGTTCCACCTGCTGCCGCGAACGGAGCGTGTTCAGCATCAGCAGGAAGATCACGACGTAGCTGATGAAGGTGTAGGTGCCCTGCAATCGTGGATAGGAACCCCAGAAGCTGATGCCAGGAACCACGGAGGTCATCGTGGTCAAGACGTACACTGCCACCAGAAGCAGCGTGGGCAAAACCAGCGGTGTCAGGAGAAACGCCCGCATTCCGCTTCCCCTTTCGGCAGGGGTGCCCTTTGGTCTCCCTACGAACTCCTCCAGTGACTTGACTAGCCAGGCCACGATCATGACCAGAGCGATGGACCGCAGAAGGCTGAGCTTGTCTGGTTCGAACACCCGGCTGCTATGGACGTTAAAGAAAAGCGGTACGACTATGACCGCTGACAGCCACCCAGCCTCGATGATCTT
>CAYGQI010000010.1:6256-22178 GCA_964351925.1 uncultured Anaerolineales bacterium
CGCTCCGTCTTCTTGAGGAGGTCGTTGATGCTCACCTCCTCACCCGTGCCAATATTGAGGATAAAGCCGTTAACGTTGTCGGCCAAACCCGCCGTCGTGAGGGCGCTCACCACGTCAGCGATGTAGATGAAATCTCGCGTCTGCTTGCCGCTGCCGAAGATGGTCGGCGTGCTTCCTGCGAGGGCTTGCTTGAGGAAGTGGGGAATCACAGGAGGGTGCGACGGAGGAACCGCCTGCCCAGGTCCGTAGGCATTGAAGATGCGAAGCATGACCACCTCTATGTCATACAGCGCGCCAAGGGCGGACAGGTAGTACTCGGACGCAATCTTGGATACGGCGTAGGGGTTGGGTGGGCGCACCAGAGCGGTCTCCTGCACCGGTTGCTCCTGTTGCTCACCGTAGACCGTACCTGAAGAGGCCAGCACGACCCTGCGCACTCCGGCATCCCTGGCTGCGGTCATCAGACTCACCGTGCCGCCTACGTTTACCTCATTGTATTCCACCGGATACAGTATCGACTCGGAGACCGAGACTCGAGCCGCCAGATGGAAGACCACCTCCACCTCCCTCAACAGGGTCCACAGCTTGGGGATGTCACGCACGTCCCCTCGGGTGAAGGCCACAGCGTTCTCCAGGGACGAGGGGTCTCCGGAACTCAAGTCGTCGATGACGCGCACACGATGTCCAAGGCCGACCAGATGGTTGGCCAACGCAGAGCCTATGAAACCGGCGCCCCCTGTCACCAGGATCTTCATCTCGTGCCCCTGAACCAGTCGATGGTTTGTGTCAGGCCCTCCGCCAGCGACACCTTTGCGCTGAAACCGAGAATCCGCCGGGCTTTGTCCACAGCGGGCACCCGACGTCTGGTGTCTTCGAAGCCCTCTCCGTACTCCAGTTCGTGGGGCACGGTTACGATCTGCGATGAGGAGTCGGTCATGTCTCTTATGATCTGCGCAAGCCCCAGCATCGTCGTCTCTTCAGCCCGCGCGATGTTGAGCACCTCGCCATTGGCCGCATCGACCCCGCCCGCCAGCAGTGTCCCCTCGACTGTGTCGTCTACATAGGTAAAGCAGCGTGTCTGCTGCCCGTCGCCGTGCACAGTGATCGGTTGGCCGTCGAGGGCCTGGTTGACGAACTTCGCCACCACGCTGCCATAGCCTCGTGGATCCAGCCGTGGTCCATAGGAGTTGAAGTAGCGAACAATGGTTACCGGGAGATCCCTCTGGCGACAATAGGCCAGAGCCAGATGCTCGTCAACCGCCTTTGCTGCGGCGTAGCACCACCGGGAAATATGTGTTGGACCGAGTATCCGATCACCTTCCTCTTTCAGCGGGGACGCCGTGCCCTTGCCGTACACCTCCGACGAGGAAGCGATCACGACTTTGCGCCCCCTTCTGGCGGCAGCCTGAAGCACTATGCCCGTCCCCCACACATTGGTCATCATCGTCTGTAATGGATCGTCCACCACGTGCTTCACACCGACCACCGCTGCCAGATGATAGACCGCCTCGCACTCGTCTACGAGTTGCCCCGTGAGATTCGCATCGAGGATGTCTCCTTCGACGAAGCGAAAGTGCGGGTTCTCCAGGTTGTGCTCGATATTGGCCACCTTGCCCAAGGAGAGATCGTCCAGGACCACAACCTCGTTTCCCTGGGCCAGAAGTCTATCGGCCAAATGCGAACCTATGTAGCCCGCACCTCCGGTAACGAGTGCTCGCATTTTCGTCAGGCTGGTGGCCTCTCAGTCGACTCGACGATCGGCTAGGTTGCTCGCTGTAGCTGCGCCAGTGGCACTTGGGCACCTCCCACGGGGAAGACATCGTGAGGGATACCACTGAGGGGTTCTGTTGGAGATGGGGCGGGTATGCCATAGCTCTGCTTGATGACCGTGGCGGCTTCCTGCCGCAACTCCCCCGTGGTCAACCGTCGCATCTTCTACCTCGCCCGCCGTCGCCATCGTGCCCTCCAAAATCATAGTGCAGTTGACATCACTAATCAACCTTGCACGGCACGGTAGACGGGGAGAGGTGGCTAGGACGGCGCCAGGACAGAAGTGATCAGCAGGAGTGGCACACACCAGGTAGGCTTGAGTTTCTCAGCTCTCTTGCAGGAGACCATGGTAGAGCTCAAGGACTCTGTCTATCATGACCTCATGGGAGAACTCACGCGCGGCCCGCAGCTTGGCTTTCTCACCCATCTGGGTTCGCAGCTGATCGTCGCTCAACAATCGGTTGATCCCATGTGCCAGGGCCCCGGGGTCGCGGGGCGCTACCACCAAGCCGGTCTCTCCATCTACATTCACGAAGGACGTTCCAGTACCCAGCTCGGTGGAAACCACGGCTTTGCCACAGGCCATGGCCTCGACCTGCACCACGCCGAACGCCTCGCTCCGGTGGGAGGCAGGGAGCACGAAGAGGTCGCACGCCTGATAGTAGGCAGGCAAGAGCCCATCCTCCACCCGCCCCTCGAAGAACACCTTGTCCGCCAGACCGAGCCTGGTGGCCAGAGACTGCCACTCCTGTTTCATAGGTCCGGAGCCAACCACCACGAGCCGGGCGTTGACCTCCTTCATGGCCTGGATGAGATACCCTAGACCCTTGTAGTAGCGTAGAAGACCCACAAAGAGGAGCAATGGGGGGCGATACCGCTGCCTGAGCCACTCGACATCCTCCTCCTGTGCCTTGAGGAACGGTGCCAGATCGATGCCTAGCGGAATCACCGTGCATTTCTCGGCCACCTGGCTGAGGTGGGAAGAACTCTGCACATAGTTTGGACTGGTGGCGATGATCCGGTCTGCCTTGGCCAGCACCCGGCGCATAAGAGGCCCGTAGACCCGGAGCAGATTCTTCTGCCGCACGACGTCGCTGTGATAGGTGATAACGGTCCTTGGACTGCGCCCGCATACGAGGTGAGCCATCTCTCCCCAGGGGTAGGGGAAGTGGAGATGAGTGATGTCGGCTTCGAGGCGTCTCATCCAGGCGAGGAGAGCCAGGCTGATGGGCGTGGACGCTGGAGCTGCCAGCCTCCCGGCCTTGATTACCTTGACCCCATCCAGCTCTACAATCTCGGTCCTGCGCCCCGGGCTGGTGACCAAGACGGTGACCTGCGCCCCGCGAGCCATGGCGCCGCGCGCCAGGATCCTGATGTGGTTCTCCATCCCACCCACAACAGGGTAGTAGTCCTTGTAGACGTGCAGTAGCCTCAATGCCCTTCCCTTAACCCGGGCTGGAGAACAGAGTCGCTCAGTATGCGCCAACGGGGATGCCGGTTCTCTCCTGCGCACGTTGAGCCAGACTCTCCAGGTCTTCTCTGGAAACTCGCCTCACATCGCTCTCTGCAACGGGTCGCTCGGCAGTGTATATCTGGACCTTTGCTGGCGATAGGCGGGCCAGCGTGGTCAACCATGCCTCGTGGGCCTCTCCCTCGGCGTTCTGGTGCTCACCGGCGATGATCATGCTCTGGACGATGAGGCGTGGCATCCCTGTCAGGCCCTCCACTATCTTCTCGAAAGTGACGGCTGGCGCCGGGCGGTTGATGCGAGACAGAGTGTCAGGGTCACCCGCGTCCAGCTTCATGATGGGGTCGTCCAGCTGTTCTATCGCCTTCCTGATCTCGGGGCGATGGGCTGTGGATGAGTTGGAGAGGATGGCCACTCTGGCGGCGGGACACAACCTGTCCCTGAGGCGAAGGACTTCGACCACGATCTCCGGGAACGCCGGATGCAGTGTGGGCTCACCATTGCCTGAGAAAGTCAGATAGTCAGGAGGCGTCTGCTGCTGCATGATAGCCTTTTCCACTTCCCCGAGAACGGCGGACACGGAAGGGAACCCGCCCTGCACGCCCGTCGAAGAGACAGCCCCGGCCTCTCCGTACTGGCAATAGACGCAATCGAAGGTGCAGACCTTGCGACTGGCGGGCAGCAGATTGATGCCCAGAGAGCGGCCCAACCGCCTGGAATTGACCGGGCCGTAGATGATTCCTCTCTGGAGTTCCAGGACTGACATGTCCTCCTCCTGATCCGTCCCCACCGACGACGGTAGAAAACACGCTGGTCAAGTCAAAGCGAATCCGCTATAATAGCCCGGAGTTCGGGTCAGCCTTGCGCGGGGTGCGTCCCCTAGCCCTTGAATCGCGCCTCGCCATTCGACAATTATAGCATAGACACTGGGGGACTCAAATGGTCCACCGTATCGAAATCACGGCCGGTCAGATCACCGTCGAAGCCGAACTGAATGAGACCCAGACAGCTCAGGCGGTGTGGGATGGGTTGCCCATCGAAGGGATGGCAAACACCTGGGGCGACGAGATCTACTTCTCCACCCCCATCGCTCTGGGGTTGGAGGCAGGTCAGGAGGTCGTCGAACGGGGCGACTTGGGATTCTGGCCCCCAGGGAAGGCGATTTGCATCTTCTTTGGCCCTACGCCCGCCAGCCGGGGCGACGAGATCCGGCCCGCTAGCCCCGTCACTGTCTTTGGTCGTGTGCTTGGGGACGCCACTGTCTTGAAGGCAGTCGAGGATGGTACGCCTGTCACCGTACGGCGAAGCCAGGACTAGGTGACGTGGCCGCCGGAAGTATGTCAGATTGAAATCGGGGCGGCCGCTGCTTGACAACTAGTCAGTGCCATGCTACAGTGTTGTGATTGCTAGGCAACACGGGTCAAGTGATATATCATTAGTCGAATTGTCGCATTGGTGATTCGTTGCCGAACTATCCGGGTGGGGATTACTTCATGGTTCCCGGGTCTTGTCGAGGGAGACTTCTTGTTTTCAAGCGATTCGCCCCGACTGGTCACCTCGCCGTCTCCCGGTTCTGTGCTCGGGCGTAAGGCTGAGCTTCTTGGCAAGCAAAGCAGCCGGTCCTTAGCATCTCCCAGTTGGCCGTCCCTTGGTAGGGTGGCCTGGAATGAAGATAGATCGCGGTACACTTCGTGCCTTGGCTATCGCTTCCCAACTGGGGTTTACTATCGCTGCGTCGGTTGGACTGGGAGTGCTGGGGGGTCTCTGGGTGGACGATCACCTCGGCACGAGGCCCTTCTTTCTACTCACGGGCGTGGTGTTCGGTCTGCTGTCGGCCGCCTACGTCATCCGCGATCTGATGACCTTCAAGAGGGATTCGGATGAGGAAGAAGACCGTAACCGTGGTAGCGATTAGCTTGTTCACGCTGCTATCCGTGTTGATGGGCCAAAGATACTGGGCCGGTTTGGGGCTCGGCCTGCTACTGGTCTTCGCCAACGACTGGTTCCTCAGTTTCACCCTTCGCTGGGTGCCTTCCAAGGGCATGTTGGGCTCGTTGAGGCGCGTTTGGGGCTGGATCACCCCCATCCTATACCTCGTGAAACAGGGCGTGTTCTTCGTCGCCTTGTACTTCATCTTCCGTGCTTTGCAGTTGGACCTGAGGGCCTTCGTGCTGGGGATTCTGGGGTACCAAGGCTATCGCTTGGTGTTGATGATATTTATGCCGGACCGCTACCTGCAATCGGTATTCGGGATCTCCCCCGGGCGGTGACTTTAACTGCAAATAGGAGCCCACACTCGCAGTTGGAGGCAGATGGATGAACATAGAAATCAGTTTGGCGGCTGAGCCACTCTTTCAGATCGGTCCTATGGCCTTCACCAATTCGATGCTGACCAGCATCTTGGTCGGTCTTGCTCTCGTCATTGGCTCGCTCGTTCTTTACCGCCGATGGAGCCTGGTGCCGGGAAGGTTTCAGGGCGTAGTAGAGATGGGGATGCGGTTCATCTACACTCTTTGCGTGGGTACCGCTGGGGAAAAGGTGGGACGACGGATCTTCCCGTTGGTGGGGACCTTTTTCATTTTCATTCTGATGGCTAATTGGGGTGGGCTTCTACCCGGCTATGGAGTACTAACCATCCGCAACTTCGAAGGGCATCAGGTTCCGCTCTTGCGGCCAGCCAACAGTGATCTGAACACCACGGTTGCTATGGCCCTGATTTCCATCGCGACCGTCCAGATGCTGAGCATCAGCGTTAGGGGTGTCTTCGGGTACATAAAGGAGTTCTTCGAACCCATCTCCTTCATGTCTGTCATCTTGTTCCCCGTCCACCTCATTGGCGAGATCTCTCACGTCATCTCTCTGAGCGTCCGGCTCTTTGGGAACATCTTCGCCGGGGAGACCCTGACCATTGTCATGTATGTCTTGATTCCTCTTGTGGTGCCCACCATGTTCCTGGGGCTGGAGATGCTTTTTGGCTTCATTCAAGCTATGATCTTCACCGTTTTGTCCATCGGCTATATTGCTCTGGCCACGGCCAAACATGATTGAGCTATCGGGTTTGGGAAGTATTGGATCGGGTGCATAGCCTGTCAAAGAACAGTATCTAGTGATCAAGGAGGGTTCACACGATGCAAATCACTGACGTTGGATTGATCAAACTGGCGGCAGGCCTGACTATGGCCCTTGGCTCGTTTGGCCCGGCCATCGGTATCGGCATGGCTGTCAGCAAGGCGATGGAGGCTATCGGCCGTAATCCAGAGGCGGAAGCCGCTATCCGGACAACGATGATTCTGGGAGCCGGTTTGGCCGAGGCGGTGGCCATCTATGCCCTGCTTATCGCCATCATCTTGGCCTTGGTGGTGTGAGGCTAGACCCCTCGGGGCCGCCACCAGTCCGGGGATCCTTGATTGGCGTGCTTGGTTGGTGACAGCCACTCGCCTGATTCGGGTCAGCGGGTTGATATGCTGAAGGGCGCCCACTTTCTGTAGCATAGATAGCCAGTGCCCCTCGTGCGTCTGGCCTGCACTAGAGAGGAGAGACCATGGGTCAATTGGGCTTGAATGTGTGGCAACTAATGTTCCAGATAGTTGGCTTTGGGTTGCTGCTCTTTCTGCTACTGCGCTTCCTCTGGACACCGGGCATGAAGACCATGGACGAGCGCTCTGCCATCATCAAGAAGAGCATGGAAGATGCGGAGCAGATCAAGCGGCAGCTAGCTCGGACCGAAGAGGAGTTCGAAAAGCGCATCGCAGAGGCCCGCAAGGAGAGCCAGGACCTTATCGCTCAAGCAGCCAAGCTGGGCGACGAGATTCGAGAGGATATGGTTGCCCATGCGAAGAATGAGGCCGATCGTGTGCTGGAGAGAGCTCGAGAGGAGATAGCTTCCGAGCGTAAACAGCTTGTGGCCGAAGTAAGGCAACAGGCGGTCGATCTCTCCGTGCTGATCGCTCGACAACTCATCGGGGAATCCCTCGACGCCAAGGCGCAGAGTCGTCTGATCGAGGAATTCTTGAGCAAGGGTGGAGAGTCAGAGTGAGAAAAAAGGACAGGGAGTTGTCAGCCACATATGCCAACGCCATCTACGAAACGGCCTTGGAAGGCTGGCTGACCAGTCTCAAGGCCGTTGACGAGAGCCTGAGTCGCGACGAGACCATCGCGGCTTCCCTCAGGGAGGCAACACTTGAGCTGTCTCAAAGACAAGACATAGCCAGGAAAGTGATGCCCCAAGGGGCTAGCGAAGAGGTCGTCAATTTCGTCTCCCTGTTGATCAGCAAGAACCACATTCACCTGCTGGGCGATGTTATCCTCCAACTGGAGAGTCTTTCCAGACAGGGCCCCCGCCCACGAGTAGCACGCGTAACGACAGCCGTGCCCCTGGCAGCGACGGAGCGCGAGCGCGTAGAGAACTTCTTAACGGCCCGCTTCGGCGGTGGCCTGGAGTTCGAGTTTCTCGTTGACGAATCCATTCTGGGGGGACTAATCGCCCGCGTCGGTGATGAGATCATCGACGATAGCATCGCTGCCAAACTCGCCGCGCTTAGGCAGAGTGTTGTCGCTGCTGAGTGAGTTGCCGAGACGAAACGATCCGGTAGACAGTCTGGAGGGATAATGGCGATACGAGCAGAAGACATCACTGACGCGATCAAGAAGCAGATCATGTCCTTTGAGGCTCCTGTAAGCACAGTGAACGTCGGTACTGTTGTCGAAGTAGGCGACGGCATCGCTCGCGTCGAGGGTCTCAGTAAGGTCATGGCCAGTGAATTGGTTGAGTTCGCCAAGACCGGCGTGTTGGGCATCGCCTTCAACCTGGAGGAGAATCAGGTCGGCATCATCATCTTGGGCGACTACACCGACATCGAGGAGGGCGACGAAATACGTCGGACGGGTCGCATCGTCTCCGTTCCCGTCGGCGAGGCTCTCATCGGGCGCGTGGTCAACGCCCTGGGGATGCCCATCGATGGCAAGGGTCCCATCGGGACCGATGTCTTGCGACCCATCGAGAGAATCGCGCCCGGTGTGACGGAGCGCGAGTCGGTGAACAAACCAGTGCAGACGGGGATCAAATCCATTGACTCCATGTTCCCCATCGGCCGCGGCCAGCGGGAGCTGATCATCGGTGACCGTCAAACCGGCAAGAGCGCGCTAGCTATTGATACCATTATCAACCAGGGCGACAAGGACCTGATCTGCATCTACGTGGCCATTGGCCAGAAGCGTTCCAACGTGGCCCAGGTGGTAGCCATCCTGGAGCGGCATGAGGCGATGGATCACACCGTGGTCGTGGTGGCCTCCGCTTCGGAACCGGCGGCAATGCAGTATATTGCGCCGTATGCAGGCTGTGCCATGGGCGAGGAGTTCATGGAGCAAGGCAAGGATGCGTTGATCGTGTACGACGATCTGACCAAGCACGCGTGGGCCTACCGACAGGTATCACTGGTGCTGCGTCGGCCTCCTGGGCGAGAGGCGTACCCGGGCGACGTGTTCTACCTCCATTCCCGCCTGCTAGAGAGGGCGGCCAAGATGCATCCCGATTTTGGGGGTGGCAGCCTGACTGCCTTGCCTATCATCGAGACTCAGTTGGGTGACATCACTACCTACGTTCCGACCAACGTCATCTCCATCACCGACGGGCAGCTCTACCTTGAGAGCGACCTCTTCTACGCTGGTATTCGGCCGGCGATCAATGTGGGCCTCTCGGTCTCTCGCGTGGGCGGAAAGGCACAGACCAAAGTCATGAAGGCCGTCGCCGGTAGGCTGCGTCTGGAACTCGCTCAGTTCCGCGAGTTGGCTGCTTTCGCCCAGTTTGGCTCAGACCTGGACAAAGCCACAAGGGATCAACTGGAGAGAGGCCAGCGGTTGACCGAGATTCTGAAGCAGCCTCAATACGAGCCGGTGCCTCTGGATCGTCAGGTGATGCTCATCTACGCCGTCACTCACGATTACGCGGACGACGTTCCAGTGGAGAAGATGAGGGAATGGGCGGAAGGGTTCCTTCGCTTCATGGATTCGGTCCATCCGGAGATCGGACGTCGCGTCATGGAGACTGGGGAGCTAGATCAGGAGACCGAGAGCAAGCTCCGTGAGGTGATCCTCCAATACCAGGAGTCTGTCTCATACTAACCGCTGGCCTACTGGGTTTGGACGGTGGGTGGTTCATGGTTAGTTGTCAGTTCGGCGATTAGGAAGGAGTGAGTTTGGCCACAGCACGTGAGATACGGAGGCGTATCCGCAGCGTAACGAGTATCGGTCAGGTGACCCGTGCTATGCAGGCGGTGGCCGCCTCAAAGATGCGGAGAGCTCAGGAGCGGGCCATGGCCTCTCGCCCGTATGCCGAGAGGGCCTGGGAGATTCTCACCTATCTGGCCAGCGAACGGGCTAGTGCGCGGGAAGTCCTGCATCCACTATTGGAGCACCGTGAATTGAGAACGGTGGGCATGATTCTGATCACTCCGGATCGCGGGTTATGCGGCGGGTTGCCCACCAATGTCATCCGCGAAGCCATTCGGTTCATCGATCGACAGCCAGCTCCGGTGAGACTGATTACGGTGGGACGGAAGGGTCGTGATCTCATGATGCGCTACGGGGCGGATGTCTCTGCTGAGTTCGCGAGCATCCCCGATCAGCCGCCGTTGACCGAGATAACCCCTATCGCCCGTCTCGGCATAGATGATTTCCTCAGCGGTACTTTTGATCAACTACACCTTGCCTATACCCGCTTTGTGAACACCATGGTGCAGCGGCCCGTGGTCCGACAGTTGCTGCCCGTCGAACCGGCGGTCGTGGAGAGAGAAGGTTATGCTGTGGAGTACATCATTGAGCCAGATCCCCAGGCAGTCCTGGGGGAGGTTCTGGAGGGCTTCACGGTGTTGCAGATCTATCAGGCCATCTTGGATGCTCAGGCTAGTGAGCACTCCGCGCGCATGGTGGCTATGCGTGCCGCCACAGAGAACGCCGAGGGGTTAGTCGAGGACCTGACTCTTAGTTACAACCGTGCCCGGCAGGAAGCGATAACCACGGAGTTGTTGGACATCGCTGGGGGCGCTGAGGCTCTGACCAAGGCGCGCGCCGCAGCGAGATAGGAAACACGCAACAAGCAAGAGGCGTAAACAGAGCCGTCTTTCGGAGGATTCGATACCCATGGCAGAGTCAGTGCGCGGGAAAGTGGTTCAAGTAATCGGCCCAGTGGTGGATATTCAGTTCCCCCCAGGGCAGCTTCCTGAGATATTCGATGCGGTGGAGATACCCCGTGACGGCGATGGAAAGCTGGTGCTGGAGGTGCAGGCGCATCTCGGGGATGACTGGGTGCGCTGCCTCGCCATGGCCTCAACAGATGGTCTCCAACGCGGCATGGAAGCCATCGGCACCGGAGCACCGATCATGGTCCCAGTTGGAGAGGCCACGTTGGGACGTCTCATCAACGTGCTGGGTGAGCCTATCGATCGCCGTGGACCTGTCGAGGCCCAGGAGTGGCGGCCCATTCACCAACCGTCGCCATCCTTTGAAGACCAGAGCACCAGCACCGAGGTCTTCGAGACTGGTCTCAAGGTCATAGACCTGGTGGCGCCCTTCACCAAGGGAGGCAAGACGGGCGTCTTTGGAGGCGCCGGTGTCGGCAAGACGGTGGTCATCATGGAGCTCATCCATACCATCGCCACACAACACGGTGGCGTATCTGTGTTCTGCGGCATCGGTGAGCGTTCACGCGAAGGGAATGACCTGTGGTATGAGTTGCAGGAGTCTGGCGTGCTGGACAAGGTTGCCCTCATCTTTGGCCAGATGAACGAGCCGCCGGGGGTACGACTGCGAGTGGGATTGACTGGACTGACCATCTGCGAGCACTTCCGCGACCAGGGTAGGGATGTCCTATTGTTCATCGACAACATCTTCCGTTTCGTGATGTCCGGGTCAGAGGTCTCGGCCCTGATGGGGCGAATGCCGAGTGCCGTTGGCTATCAGCCCACGCTAGGCACGGAGATGGGGGAATTGCAGGAGCGGATCACCTCCACCAAGCGAGGCTCCATTACATCCCTGCAGGCGATTTTTGTTCCCGCTGATGACTACTCCGACCCCGCACCGGTGGCTACGTTTGCCCACCTGGATGCGACCATCGCCCTCGATCGCTCCATCTCCGAACAGGGCCTGTATCCGGCCGTGGACCCTCTTGCTTCGACATCGCGTATCCTGGATCCCAACATCGTGGGCGAAGAGCACTATCAAGTGGCGCGGGAGGTTCAGCGGACCCTCCAGCGGTACAAAGACCTTAGCGATGTTATCGCCATCTTGGGTGTCGAGGAGTTGAGTGAGGAGGACAAGCTGACCGTGTCCCGGGCGCGAAAGATACAGCGCTTCCTGTCGCAGCCCATGTTCGTTGCGGAGGCCTTCACTGGACGAGAAGGCGCTTACGTACCGATCAAGGAGACGGTGCGTGGATTCCGAGAGATACTAGACGGGAAGCACGATGACATTCCCGAGGGAGCCTTCTTTATGGTGGGGGCGATAGAGGACGCGGTGGAGAAGGCACGGGCGATGGCAGGCGCTCCAGAGGGACCCGCCTCTGCGGAGCCTGAGGAAGAGGCTGGGGCCGGATGAAGGAGCCGCGAATGACAAAGCTCCGCTTTGAGTTGGTGACGCCAGAAAGGATCGTCTATGCGGACGATGAGGTGGACATAGTGATCGCGCCGGGGGCTGATGGCGAGCTGGGGATTCTTCCCAGCCATGCTCCCCTTCTGGCGGCCCTGGGCATTGGAGAGCTGAGGGTCAGGAAGGGAGCGGAAGAGGAGTCCTTTGCCGTTCACGGTGGCTTCGTCGAAGTCTTGGCCAACAAAGTCATCGTGATGGCCTACGTCGCGGAACATGCTGCCGAGATAGACTTGGCAAGGGCTGAGGAAGCCAGAACCCGGGCAGAGAGCCAGTATCGTGAGAGGCCCGAAGGGCTTGACATGGCTCTCTTGCAGGCGGCAATGCGACGCTCCCAGGTCCGCCTAAAACTGGCGCGTCGCAAGCGGCGTCTTCCCACCGGGGAGATGGAGCGGGATCGAGGATAGCGCAGAGACACAGGTCTCAGCCTGATCCTCGTAAGGAGCATACATGTTCTCTAAGCAGATTGGGGTGGATCTTGGCACAGTAAATGTGCTCGTTTGGACCAAAGGTAAGGGCATCGTGCTCTTCGAGCCCTCCATTGTAGCCCTGTCCACCCATGACAACAGGATTGTAGCCCTGGGGCGAGAGGCCCAGGCCATGTTGGGCCGCACGCCAGATAGCATCGCGGTGCTAGCTCCTCTCAGGGACGGAGTCATCGCTGACTACGTGGTCACGGAGATGATGCTGCACTACTTCATATCAGGCATCGTGGGACGGGTCCGACTTTTCAAACCAGAGGTCATGATCAGCGTGCCCATCGGCGTGACCACAGTGGAGAAGCGCGCCGTGCACGATGCCGCCATCCAGGCAGGGGCCAAGGTGGCACATCTTATCCCCGGGCCCCTGGCCGCAGCCTTGGGCGCAGGGATGCCCATTGATACCCCATCGGGCAACTTCGTCGTCAACTTGGGCGGCGGTACCAGCGAAGCCGCTGTGGTCGCCATGAATGACATCGTCGTTGGCGGGGCTGTTCGAGTAGGCGGCAACAAGATCAACGAGGCTATCGCCACGCATGTCAGAAGGAAATACAACCTGATGGTTGGCGACCGGACGGCTGAGGAGATTAAGCTCCAGATTGGCGCGGCGCTGCCTCTCGAAGAGGAGCTGACTATGGAGGTCCGCGGTAGAGATGTAGTGGCCGGGCTACCCAGGATTGTGACTCTCTCATCCACCGAGGTCGCGGAGGCCATCACGGAGCCGCTGAGCACCATAGTGACCGCCGTCAGAGGTGTGTTGGAGAAGACCCCTCCTGAGCTGGCGGCCGACATCATAGACCGCGGAGTAGTGATGACCGGTGGTGGATCCCTGCTGCGCAGCTTTGACCGCTACCTCACACAAGAACTGGGCGTTCCGTGCTACGTCGCCGATGAGGCGATCGCCTGTGTCGCCCTGGGCTGCGGACGGGCGTTCGAGGAGTATGAGCTCTTGAAGCGGAGTCTCCCTGAGCTCTAGACTGCCCGCTTGACGCAATTTGGTCAGAAACAAGCGCGTGGCACCCCATGACCACGCGCTTTCTGCGCCGGCATCGCCGGGGCTACGGGATCAGACACAGGCCCTTCGGTCTTCTCGGGAACCGGTGCCCTCCTGGACGACGAGGCTCTGGCTAACGAGGCGCAAAGCACCGCTCCTGGGCTGCCTACGTCGTTTGTCGTTCGTTGTTCGTGATGTTAATTCAGGAGAGGAGAACTCGATGAGTGCGCCTATTGCCATTCGAGTCATGATCGTCGATGACCACCACGGGTGGGGCCCATCGGCGTTGGAGAAGACTGGCCACCTGGCCAATGGGCAAATCCCCCACATGGCTGATGACTCCCGCCGCTGCATCCCGTATACTGGAGTCGAAAGAAGGCCCCGGCAACTCAAACAGCGGTGGCCGGGATGCGCGTTTCTTTCTGAACTGAGCCTTTTACGCCCGACAGGTATGTCATCTTGGGGCGTGTGATCGATTGGTGTCAAGGAGGGACTCTACTGTGAAAGAGAACCATATAAGTGTGTGGCGCGCTTTGTTCGGATGGATCGACCAGCCGAAGAAGACTTTGCGCGACGTCGTTCAGGGGGCGAGATGGTCTCTCTGGTTGGCTCCCGCGCTGGCCATCGTGCTCGCGCTGGTCATTGCCACACTGGTGTCCGCGCCCTCCGCTTCAGAGTTTGCGCGCCAGCAGGCCGAGCAACAGATGGCAGCCCAGATGGGGCAGTTGTCAGGGGAGCAAGCCGACCAGGTGGAGAAGAGCCTGGAGACCTTCACCTCGCCTCTGTTCATAGGTGCCACAGGCATCGCTCTGGGCACCCTGGGGTTGATCCTTACCTGGCTCTTCCGAGGCGCGTTGCTGTTCTTCATCGCCTATCTGCTCGGTACGGACACCAGATACGTGCAGATGGTGACCTTGGTCTTATGGTGCTGGTTGCCCTTCGCACTGCGAGACCTGGTGCAGGCCGCATATGTCCTCATCAACGGCCAACTTCCCCTCAACAAGGGACTCTCGTTTCTGGTGGCAAGCAGCGACCAGGCCCAGAACGCGGGCAACCTGGCCTATGGCTTCCTGTCGCAGGTGGATCCGTTCCTGGCCTGGCACCTGTTCCTGGTAGCCATCGGCTTGACCGTGACCACTCGTTCCACAACGTTGAAGACCTCTCTCGGCACTATCGGCTACTGGGCGGTCACCGCGCTGGTAGGTCTCGCACCAAGTCTCCTGGGGATGCTCACCAGTTCCGCCTTCTAGGCTCGGCTACAGAGAGTGGACGTCGACGAGGCAATCCCTCGGCGGACAGACTCTGTCCGCGCGGTCTGAGGGCAACGTCTCGGAAAAGGGATTTGACAACTAGGCGTCCATCTGGCATGGTAATATAGGTGGAGCAATCCAGGCCATCTGACGTGGGCTTCCACGGGCACATAATGTGTCTCACGCGGTCCCCGGCGGTAGGCCGATCACCGACATCCGAATAAAGAACGGCGGCGTACCGTTGTCTCTTAGGGTAATGTGCATGAGGTGAGAGGGCAAATGATGCGAAGAGCGGTAATCATCGCTGCTATACTCGTAGCCGCAGGGGTGGTCGGCTACTGGTTCTTGCAGCAGGGCGCGGTGCAGACCGGAGCGACGGCACAGGATCTCGAGACGGTAACTGTCGAACGCGGGAACATTGAAGCCACTGTCGATGCCACTGGAAGCGTAGAGCCGGCAGCGCAGGTCACGTTGTCCTTTCGCACGGGCGGAATCCTATCCTCTCTTCCAGTGTCTGAGGGCGACGAGGTCCGCGAGGGCGAAATCCTGGCAGAGGTGAACGCCTCGGAACTCAGGCTGGGAGTGACACAGGCACAGCTGGCGCTCACCAGTGCGGAGGCCAGTCAGGCCAAACTCGCGGGCGGGGCAGACGTCGATGATATCCAGGCAGCACGCGCCAACCTGGCGAGCGCAGAGGCGGCTCTGGCCAGGATGCGCGAGGGGCCCAGCGCGGACGAGATCACCGTGGCCATGGCGGATCTCAGAAGGGCAGAGATTGCCCTTCAGGAGGCGCAGGAGCTGTACGATCAGTACGCGTGGGTCGGTGGGATAGGGGCCCTGCCGCAGTCAGTGGCCCTACAGCAGGCGACGATCAACTACGAGCAGGCCCAGGCTGCCTACAACATCACCATGCAAGGTCCCACCGAGAGTGAGCTCCGAGCGGCGGAGGCGGCGGAGGCTCAGGCGCGTGGTCAATTGAGCGCTCTGCTGGAAGGCGCAAGCCAAGAGGACCTGACTATGGCCCAGGTGGCTGTGGATCAGGCCAGTGCGTCGTTGGAGTTGGCCCAACTACAACTGGAAGGGGCGACCATCACGGCGCCCTTCGATGGAGTGCTGGCTTTTGTGGGCGCCGAGGTCAATGAACAGGCAGCGCCTGGTTCCCCGATGATTATTCTCATCGATCCCTCCGGCTTCCATGTAGAGGTGAGCGTCGACGAGATAGACGTAGGGCAGGTGGAACTTGAACAGGAGGCGAGGATAACCCTCGACGCCTACCCCGACGAGGAGCTTCAGGGCCGGGTGGAATACATCTCTCCTGTGGCCA
>CAYGQI010000010.1:22278-23894 GCA_964351925.1 uncultured Anaerolineales bacterium
GACAGACTACGTATGGGTATGTCGTAGAGGCAGATTCAGGTGTCTGCGCTCTGCGAGGTGCACTGGTCATGATCAGAATCGAGGAAGCAACCAAGGTCTACAAGATGGGTGAGGTGGAGGTGCGCGCCCTGCGCGGCGTCTCCCTCGAAATCCAAGAGGGTGAGTGGGTGTCCATCATGGGCCCGTCTGGGTCTGGCAAATCCACCCTGATGAACATCATTGGCTGCTTGGATCTACCTACCTCCGGTACCTACTACCTGGATGGCATAGATGTGAGCGAGTTGGACGACGACGAACTGGCAGAGATCAGAAACCGCAAAATCGGGTTCGTGTTCCAGAACTATAACCTGCTGGCCCGGACCTCGGCCCTGCGCAATGTCGAGTTGCCACTCCTCTACGCAGGAGGCGGCAACAAGAGAGACCGAGCTCTCGCTGCGCTGGAGGCTGTGGGATTAAGCGACAGGGCCAACCACAACCCCAATGAACTCTCTGGAGGTGAACAGCAACGCGTAGCCATCGCCAGGTCTCTGGTCAACAGCCCTTCCATCATCCTCGCCGACGAGCCCACCGGCAACCTCGACTCCAAGTCAGGTGCCGAGATCGTGCAGATCTTCAAACGGCTCAACGAGGAGCAGGGTATCACCATGGTCTTCGTGACCCACGATCGGGCGGTAGCCGCTCAGACTCAGCGCATCCTCTACTTGCACGACGGCAGAATCGTGCGGGACGGGGTGACAGGGGCGCCACCCGCTTCCGAGGAGGCGACAAGTGGACCTAGTTGATAGCCTGCGTGTGGCCGCGGGATCCATGAGTGCCAACAAGATGCGCTCGTCGCTGACCATGCTGGGGGTCATCATCGGCGTGGCGGCCGTCATTGCCCTGCTATCCATTGGCCAGGGTGTGCAGAAAACGGTTACCGAGCAGATCCAGAGCGCTGGCTCGAATCTCCTGATGATCCTGCCAGGGCAGTTGACGGAGACCGGTGGTTTCGAGTTTCAACCAACGCTGACCTACGCAGATGCCGAGGCCATCGCGGACCCTATGAACGCGCCGGATGTCGCCATTGTGGCCCCCACCATGGAAGGCAGTACCAGCGTGAGCCATGACGGCGAGGACCTGACGGCTACTACGGCGGGGGTCATGAGCGAACACGACATCGTGCGTAACCTCGAGGTGGCCCTCGGCCGCTTTCTGACCACACAGGACATGGACAGAAGATCGCGAGTAGCTGTCCTGGGCTCCAATGTTGCGGAGCAACTATTTGGCGAAAATGGGTACCCCCTGGACCAGACGATCAGGATCAACCGCATTCCCTTCAGAGTAGTCGGCGTGTTGGCTGAAAAGGGCGCCGGTATGATGGGCAGCGAGGATGGATACATCTATGTTCCCATAACCACTGCGCAGTCCCGGCTTTACCCCCAGCAGCGCGATCTCGCCGGTGATTTTATGGTCACGATGATCTACGCGCAGGCGGTTTCCGACCAGAGCATGGATGCCGCGAGCGAGCAGATCAACGACGTGCTGAGGCTCAGGCATGATATTTCCTTCCAGGACGACGACGATTTCTCCGTGATCAGTCAGGCCGATCTGGTGGCCATCATGGCCGAGGTCACGGG
>CAYGQI010000011.1:0-22996 GCA_964351925.1 uncultured Anaerolineales bacterium
GGCATTGATCCTTTCGCTATATGACGATAGATCCGTGCCGTGGTCCAGCAGCGCCTTCCGAACGGTGTCAGCGGCGACCTGCGCGCTCCTCACAGCGCAATATGTCCCTTCGCCCGTCATCGGTTCCGCAAGACCAGCGGCATCCGCGGTGAGCAGAACTCGCCGGCCGTGCAAGACTCAAGATTCGCCTCCCAAAGGCACCGGGTGCCCTCGCATCCTCACCATGTGCGGGCTGGATGGAAGCCCGAGTATGTCCAGCCATGCCAAGAGCGATGCTTTGAGGTTCGTCGCCTTTTCCCAAAAGGTACCGACGCCCACGGAGAGGATCTCCCTCTTAGGAAGAACCCAGCCGTATCCTCTTGGAGTACAACCGAAATCGAACTGGGCGCAACCACGCCGGTTCTCCAGGGCTTCCCCAGAAACCTGGACCTCGGCCTCCACTGCGATGGCAGAACTGCGAGGTCTTTGCAGGTCGGCGAAGCGGGCCACGATGCCGTTGGCGCCGTCCGCGCCGACCAGCATCGAACAGGTGTAGTCGCGGAGGGCGGCGGTAACCACAACGCTATCTTCCAGGACCTGAACTTCTCTGACCTTCTGTCCATCCAGCACCTGGGCACCAGCCCGGACGGCCTCCTGGAGGATCAGGTAGTCCAGCTCGTCCCACATCACCGTCCAGCCCACTGCCTCTCCAAAGTCGATCCTGACTGGGGACCCGCCCTTGTGTGACCATACTCCGCGGGCTATCTAGTCTTCGAAGGCGGGGCTGAGATCGAAGTCCAGGAGCTGGACAGTCTTTAGCGTGACACCGCCTGCGCAGACCTTGTAGCGAGGCAGCCGCTCTTTCTCCAGAACCAGGACTTGCACGCCTCTGCGAGCAAGCTCGTACGCCGCCGTTCCACCGGCAGGTCCGGCTCCGACGACGATCACATCGAAGCGCCTGGCCATCAGGGCCTCCATCCGAGCCTGGCCATCAACGGCGGTCCCAGCAGCAGGACTCCCACGATGACCGCCGTGACGGCCGCGATCAACACAGCACCAGCGGCTACATCCTTCGCAGTCTTGGCCAAGGGACGATACTCCTCCGTTACCAGATCGATCACTGCCTCGACCACGGTGTTGAACAACTCGGCCACGAAAACGAAGCCAATCGTGAGGACTATCATGGCCCACTTGATGGATTCGATTCCCAGAGCCACTCCGAGGACGATGACCGCGGCTGCGACCAAGACGTGGATACGGGCGTTCCGCTGCGTACGCAGAGCGTGCGCCAGCCCCGCGAAGGCGTGCCGGAAGCTTTCAATCAGGGTGCCAGGCTGAGTGCGCATCAGCAGTCCATGATCCTTCTAGCCTCACACGGTCCACCAATCCCTCGGGTGCCGGCATCGCCCTGCGGAATCATGCTCCGTGGGGATGGAATGCGCGGACGATGGCTTCCTGTCGCGCCCACATAGCCTTTCGCTGTACTCGAGTCTGGTCGTCGTACCCCAGAAGGTGGAGCACTCCGTGGACCACAAGACGGTCGAGTTCCTCGGCAGTGGAGTGGCCGAACTGTGCAGCCTGGGCGACGGCGCGAGGGTAGGAGATGGCGATGTCACCCAGGTGAGGCGGTGTGCAGGGAGGTGAGACGAAGCCATCAGAGTCCTCGCCTGAGGCGAAGGCGAGGACATCGGTGAAGCTGTCCTCCCCGCGATACTGAGCGTTCAATCTCCTGATGTTCTCGTCGTTGGTGATGAGCAACCCCAAGGTCCAGGTCTCATCAGATGCTTCTTGGCTGACGGCGCTCAGAACCACTTCATTCAGATGTTGGTGGTTTGCGTCTCCCTCGAACTCGGGATCGGTCTGCACGCTTAGGTCGATCTGCAACGTCTTCCTCCTCGCCTTTCTCTGCGAGGTTGTCTTCGGGATACTTGATGCGTGGATGGTAGCTGCCCTGGAGGACGGTTACCAACGTCTCTCTCACCTTCTGCAAATCCCGAAGTGTCAGGTCACTGTCATCAAGCTGGCCGTCTCCTACACGGTTCTGGATCAGCCCGTCAACGAGTTCCTCAATCTCCTCCACGGACCGAGGTCGATTGGCTCGGGAGGCAGCTTCTGCCTCGTCGGCCAGCATCAGGATGGCTGCTTCACGCGTTCGAGGCCTGGGTCCAGGATATCGAAATCTCGTCTTGTCCGTCTGTCGCGACACTCCGTTTTGCGCACAGGCCTGGCGGTAGAAGTAACTTGACATGGCGGTCCCGTGGTGTTGAGGGATGAAGTCCTGTATCTCGTTCGGCAATCTATGCTTCCTGGCAAGCTGAAGGCCGTCCTTCACGTGAGAAGTGATGATCTGAGCGCTCGTCTCCGGATCTAGCCGGTCATGCGGGTTTTCGCCGTCCGTTTGGTTCTCTGCGAAGAAGTAGGGTCGCAGCATCTTGCCGATGTCGTGGTAGTAGGCCCCCACTCTAGCCAAAAGCGGATTAGCGCCGACTGCCTGAGCTGCCTGCTCCGCCATGTTGCCCACCATCAGGCTGTGGTGGTACGTTCCAGGGGCCTTCATTAGCAGTTCGCTCAGGAGAGGGTGGGTTGGCCTTCCGAGCTCCAGCAACTGAAGCGACGTGGTGATGTTCAGCACATTGCTGAAGAGAAAGAAACCTCCCAGAGTGAGGCTCATGGCGAGGACGGCGCTGCCCACGCTCGCCCCTGCGATCTGGAGGGTTCCCAGGAGGTCGTGGTCCTGTTCGAGAGCACGGAAGACGAGGACCACACTCACGTTGCTGAGAGCGGCATAGACCCCTGCCCACAAGAAGGCGTTCAGCCTCTCCGTGCGCCACAGCCTTAGCGAAGCAGCGACTCCACCCACGAAGGAGTAGACTGCGAATTCGAGAGATCCTCCAGCTATCAGACCGATGATGGGGCTGAGAATGGCTGTGACGACGATCGCTATCTCGGCGTCCACAAGGGTCGTCAGCAGCATGGAAGCGGTAGCCAGGGGAAACAAGTACCCGAGCACTACGTGACCCGGGATCATGAGCTTCGCTACCAGAATGGACAGCGCTACCAGAACGCCCAGGAGGAGTACATCGCGCCAGTTGGCCCAGAAGCCTGGGTGCAAGACAGTGAGGTAGAGGGCCAGGATGAAGACGAGCAGAGACGTGAATAGGATACGAGCCGCGATGTCTGACCACTCCACCTGGGGCTGAAGAAGACGCAGTTTGACCAGCGCTTCCCAGGCAACATCGCTGGTGACCTCGCCTTCCCGTACGATGGTCTGACCCTCCTCAAGAGTGATGTAGACGGGCTCCACCGCCTCCCGAGCCCTGACCTTGGCCTCGTCGGTGGCTTGAGGATTGGGGAAGCTGTTGGGGACTATGAAGTGTGCCACCCATTCCTCGACAAGCGCAGCCTGCGGTTCCGTCAGGTCGGGCTCAAAGACGTGCAACTGGTCTTTTACTACGGTGAGTTGCTCGGCTCTGATCTCTTGGTCCATGACTTCACTGAGGATCTCGAAGCTCCTGGTGGTGACTTCGTCCCATAGCTCATCTTCCAGACTGACGGAATCGGCGAGCGAGGCAGGGGACAGGTCTAGGCCCGGAATGGCCGAGACCATTTCCACTTTCTTTTCCGGTGAGGCATAGGCATCGTGCCGGACCGCGGCGACGTAGTCAAAGACCTTCCTTGCGTGGTTGATCTGCTCTCGGGTAACAGTAGTGTCCGCGGGGTCGTAGTCGTACACGTCGGGCACAGCCAGTTCGGCTTGATGCCGTGCACCTTCTGTCTCCACGTCACTCACGTAGGTGATCCTGGCCGGAGCACGGATGTCACGAGGACTGACGTCGCCTACCTCAAGGGTAAGCTGCCGGGGCAGGAACTGGAAGGTCAAGACGAAGCTTAGGGCCACAACAAGGAGAACGCAGAACAGAAGGATCCGGAAGGTCCTCCTCGCGGTGAGCGGTATGGTTGGCACGCCTGCGGCGAGCCCGTACTCGCCCGAATCAAGAGACACGCTATCTCCGTGGTGCAAACTCAGCGTAAGCAAGGAAGCGCCGATTAGCGCTCCACAGTGACATCGAGCGGCCAGGTCCTTCCTCGGGCTGGCCGCTAGTTGGCGGGACGACTACGCAGTTTCGCTCAGGATCCGTTTGACTATGGTGCTGACGAGCTGGCCATCAGCCTTACCCTTCATCTGTGGCATCAGCACACGCATGACGTCGCCCATCTGCGCGGCACTGGTCGCCCCCACTTCATCGATGACCTCTCGCACACGGGCTTCTATCTCCGCCTCTGACAGTTGCTCGGGCAGGTACTCCGTGAGTATCTCCAGTTCCTTGTTTTCCTGATCGACCAGATCCTCGCGGCCGCCCTCTGCAAACAACGCGGCTGATTCCCGCCGCTGCTTGGCCTCCTTCGAGAGTACGGCGAGCACTTCGCCCTCTTCGAGCGCCTTGCCCTTTGCTATCTCGGCATTGTGGATGGCAGCCAACGCAAGGCGTAGCGTTGTCTTGCGTCGCTCATCTTTGCTCCTGAGGGCTTCCTTCAAATCGTTCTCAAGCGTCTCTTTGAGACCCATAGTATGCTCTAAACCTGCCCACCGGCTTGCTCATCGGAGGGTCCTGGCCCGGTCACAGCTTGTAGCCGATCTTGCGCAGCAAGTCCCTGCGTTCGGCTACATCGTCTTCGGTCTCTATCCCCTTTGACTTGAAACCGTCCACCACTCCCAGGATTCCTCGGCCCTGCTTCGTCTCGGCCAGGATGACCTCCACAGGATTCGACGTAGCGCAGAAGATGGAGCAGATCTCGGGGACCTGCCTGATCGCGCCCAGCACGTTGAGAGGATATGCATCTCTGATGAGTATGACGAAGGTGTGGCCAGCGGATAGGGCGAGGGCGTTGTCCTGCGCCAGTTTGGTCAGGCCATCATCGTTTCCACTGGAGCGCACAAGACAGGGGCCTGACGCCTCGCAGAAGGCCAGACCGAACCTGATAGTGGGCACGGAGTTGACGAGTGCCTCGTGCAAATCCTCGACTGTTTTGATGAAGTGTGATTGGCCGAGGATGACGTTGCTGTCCTCCGGTTTGTCTATCGTGACAGTCAACAACTCCATATCGAACCCCTCCTTGGCCGCTAGGTTGTCTCGTCCTTCCAGCGCAGCGCCATGCTATCTACTCTCATGGCCCTGCCACCGAGCAGATGCAGGTGCAAATGATCTATGACTTGGCCCGCATCGGAGCCAGTGTTGATGACTAGGCGGTACCCTCTGTCGGCTATGCCTGCGTCCTCCGCGATATCGTGGGCCTTGGAGAACATCTTGGCCAGTAGCGAGCTGTCCGTGTGGAGCAGCTGCGTGACCGACGATACGTGCTCGTTAGGGACGATGAGCACGTGGGTCGGCGCCTGGGGTCTGATGTCGCGGAAGGCTGTGATCTCTTCATCGTGAAATAGCACGTCGCTCTGCTCCTGCCCAGTGACGATACGACAAAAGACACACTGCATCCGGCAGTCCTCCCGCTGGGTATCTCGACCCAGGCAAACGAGCGGGTGCGCCAACTATGGCTCCAGTGGCAGGTCTTGCTCTCTGAACACGTCTGAGGCAATGACGAAGCGCTGCATTTCGCTCGTGCCCTCCAGGATGCGGGTCACCCGGGCGTCACGGTACATCCGCTCTATGGGAAGATCCCTGATGTATCCAGCGCCGCCGTGGAGTTGCACTGCCTTGTTGGCAACTCTGCACGCCATTTCCGACCCGAACAGCTTGCACATGGCCGCCAGACGGGTGTACTTCTCACCCTGTTCGAAGGCCCAGGCGGTGCGGTAGACCAGGTACCGCAAGGCTTCGATCTCAGTGGCCATGTCGGCGATCATCGAGGAGACGGCTTGCTTCCTGGCCAGGGGCACGCCGAACTGCTCTCGGTCCTTGGCGAACCTCACGCTGGCTTGCATGGCTCCCTCAGCCGCGCCCAAACACGTAGCTGCCATGCTCAGGCGCCCGAAGTCCTGAGTCTGGGATACCGTCTCAGCTCCTCTTCCCAGCCCGTTGGCTTCGCCACCCAGAACGTTGTCCATGGGCACCAAACAGTCATCAAAGAACAGCTGGGCGACGTGGCAGCCGCGGATGCCCATGGTGCGTTCCGTACGTCCTACCTTGAAGCCCGGATACCCCTTCTCGACAATGAAGCCGGTCATGCCTTTGTCCGCCGCCTCGCGAGAGGTGCGGGCGAATACCGTGAACACCTCGGCGATGTCACCGTTGGCGACGTAGATCTTGGAGCCATTGAGCACGTAGTGGCCGTTTTCTCTGACAGCTGTGGTGCGGATGCTTCCCGAGTCGGAACCAGCATCGGGTTCCGACAGGCAGAAGGCGCCCGTTTTCTCTCCCCTGGCCAGCGGTGCCAGGTACTTGGCTTTCTGTTCATCAGTGCCACCCAGGTAGATGACCATGGCGCCCGACGAGGTGTGAATCCCCAGGCAGCAGGCGGTGGCCAGGCAGGCCTTGGCCAGTTCCTCCACCAACAGGCAATACCCAACCGCGCCGATGCCGGCTCCTCCATACTCCTCTGGGAAGGGCAGCCCCATGAATTGCATCTCTGCTGCCTTCTTGAGCGTCTCCAGAGGCGGCCGCTCTTCCCGGTCTATCACGTCTGCCAGGGGCGCCACTTCGTTCTCGGCGAAATCGCGAAATAGCTCTTGGAACATCTGCTGTTCTTCGGTCAGGGCGAAGTCCATCGACGTTCCCTCCTACCTATCCTGGAACTTGGGTTGCCGTTTCTCCAGGAACGCGCTCAAGCCCTCGCGCATGTCCTCTGTCTCGACCAGGCTGGCGAACTTGTCGGCCTCTATGTCAAGACCCTCCTCCAGTGTCACACGCAGGCCCTGGGCAACGGACTCCAGGGCAGCGGTAATGGCGGGCCGGCCGAAGGACGCGATCTTTTTGGCCAGGCCCACCGCCGCCTTCATCACCTCAGTGCCAGGCACTGCCTTGTTCACCAGACCGATACTGGCGGCTTCCGCGCCAGTAATCCTGTCCCCAGTGAGGATCAACTCCAGAGCCTTGGCTTTGCCGACCAGGCGGGGCAGCCTCTGAGTGCCTCCGAATCCTGGGATGATACCCAGGCCGATCTCGGGCTGTCCGAACATCGCTCTGTTGTTGGCGATGCGCATATGGCAGGCCATAGCGAGTTCGATACCCGCGCCGAGGCAGTGACCATTGATGGCGGCAACGATGGGCTTGGGGGAGTTCTCGATTCTCTGGAACAGCTCATGCACCTGGGTCACTATCTGTTTGGCCTCAGCAGGGCTTTTCAGGCCCAGGATGGCGTTAATGTCTGCCCCCGCTATGAAGGCCATCTGCCCTCCGCCTGTGATGACCACGACCTTGATGTCGTCGTCAGCCCAAACTTCCCCCAGAGCGCTTTGGAGATCATCTACCACTGGACGGGAAATCATGTTCACCGGAGGATTGTCTATGGTGACGATGGAGACGCGGTCTTCCTTGGACACGTTCACGAATTGCCTCTCGGTCATTTCTGCTCCTCTTGAGATGCACTACTTGGTGCACAGTAACGCCCACCAGGGGTCTGTGTGGGTCGCACGGCTCCATCAGCCCACGTGCTCAAGAAACCCCCTACCTGTTTTCTCGCCCAGATGGTTGGCCCTCACCTGGAGTCGCAGGAGGCGGGCTGGATGGAACCTGGGTCCTAGTTCTCTCCTGAACTGCTCCATCTTCTCCAGCACCACGTCCAGCCCTATCTTGTCCGCCACTGCCAAGGGGCCAACTCGCTCGTCGCCCATCTTCATCCCTATTCCTGCGACGGCAGCCATGTCGATGTCGCTTGCCGAGGCGACATGCTCCTGCAAGCAAAGAACTGCCTCGTTGATCATGGGCATCATCAAGCGGTCTGTGCTGAATCTGGTTTCTGTAATCGCCCCGGGCTCTGACTGAATCTCCTTGATCATCGCGTTCACTGGTTCGTCAGTCTGGTCGCCGTAGCCATAGAATCCGGCTCCGGCTTTCTCGCCCCAGCGACCGGCGTCATAGAGTTTCTGGAAGATCTTCGCTGCCTGGAGGCGCTCACCGTACTCCTCGGTCAGGTACTTGCCAGTGACATAGCAGATGTCAACCCCTATCATGTCCATCAGGGTGAAAGGGCCCATGGGCCAGCCCCACTTCACCATGGCCTCGTCGATCTCCCGGGTCGTGGCAGCTCCCTCTTCCAGACAAAGAGCGGCTTCGTTCAGGTAGGCCATGAGCAGGCGGTTGACCAGAAAGCCCGGGCACTCCTGCACGACCACCGGTATCTTTCGCAGGGACTCGGAGAACATCACCACATCGCTGACGGTCTCCTCGTCCGTGTCCAGGCCGGGGATCACCTCGACGAGCTTCATGATGTGCGCAGGGCTGAAGAAGTGCATCCCCACCATCTTGTGAGGCTTCTTCGTGGCCGCGCCCATCTCGGATATGGACAGGGCTGTGGTGTTGGAGGCGAAGATGGTACTCTCGGGGCACACCTCCTCCAACTCGCGGAAGACCTGCTTTTTCAGTTCCATCTTCTCGGGCACCGCTTCGATGACGATGTCTGCATCGGCAAAGCCATCGTACGTGAGACTGCCCTGGATCAGGTCCATCTTCTCAGCAAGCGTGGACGTGTCCATCTTGCCCTTGTCCACTCGCCTCTGATATATGTCACGGATCCTGGCCAGCCCCTTGTCGAGTAGATCTTGGTCGACATCCTTCAAGACCACCGGGAGCCCAGAGTAGGATATGACTTGTGCGATCTCGGCGCCCATGAATCCTGCGCCCACGACTCCAGCTTTGAAGATGTACATCTTCGCCTTCCTCCTTCGGTACCGCTGAGGTCTACCAAGTCTTCAGCGGAAGAGATGCGTCCGCGGAGCCGATGCGCACGAAGTAGAGCCATTCGTCGGGGTGCTTGGCGAAGGCTTTCTCATCGGCCTCGTTCATGGTCTTCCCCAGAAAGTGCTCACCACTCTCGGGATGGATAGCCACGATCTCGCCTTCATGAGCGGGCTCCAGGTCGCCTTTGAGCCTGTCGTACACCTCCTTTCCCTTTGTGATGAACTCCTCTCGGAGGGCCTTGTCGTACATGTTGTCTCCTTCTCCCTATTTCCTCTCGATGATGAGCGCCCCTCCCTGGCCGCCTCCCACGCAAGCCGAGGCCAGACCGAGGCTGGCATCTTGCCTGATCATCTCATAGAGCAGGGTGACCGTTATCCGCGCCCCGGTGCAGCCCACCGGATGGCCCAACGCGATGGCGCCGCCGTTGGGATTGACCTTGTCCCAATCGAAGCCGTCTTTCTCCAACTCAATGCCGCAGGCCAACGCCTGAGCGGCGAACGCCTCGTTGAGTTCGATGATATCGATATCGGTGAGCTTGAGTCCTGCCCTCTCCAATGCCAGAGGTATGGCTTTTGTGGGTCCGATGCCCATGATTTCCGGCGGCACTCCGGCGTAGGCATAACTGCGGACGTAGGCCATGGGTTCCAGGCCCAGTTCGTTGGCCTTCTCCTTGGTCATGACGATGAGGGCCGCGGCGCCATCGGAGATGGGGCAGGCGTTGGCAGGGGTGACCACGCCACCCCTCTTGAACACAGTGGGATACAGGGCGGCTTTCTCCACTGTCAGGCCAGCGTTGATGTTCTCGTCTTGGGTGATTTCTTCCCTGGCCACTTCCTGGCCGGCCACCTTCTTGACTACTGGAACCGGCACGATCTCGTCTTTGAACTTGCCCATGCGTGTGGCCATGAAGGCCTTTCGATGGCTCTGCACGGCAAACTCGTCTTGTTCCCGACGGCTGATGCCGTAGAACTGAGCGAGATTCTCAGCCGTGTAACCCATGATCATGCCGCAAACGGGGTCCGTCAAGCCCTCCCATATGACATCGATGAATTCGGTGCTCCTCAACTTGAGCCCCCAGCGAGCACCACGTACAGTGTAGGGGGCGTAGCTCATCGACTCCGTGCCTCCCACCAGATGCGCCTGGCCATCACCTGCCTTGATCGCCTGACAGGCGTTGGTGATGGCTACCATTCCTGACACACAGTTGCGCTGCACCGTGTAGCCAGGAACATGAGTGGGCACACCTGCCATGAGGGCGGCTACGCGAGTGACGTTCGGAGCGTCGGAGAACTGTCCGCAGCATCCGAAGATGACGTCATCGAACACGTGCGGATCTACCCCCGTCCGATTCATGACCTCGACCATGACAATCCTAGCCAATTCCTGTGGCGTTACATCTCTTAGCCCTCCACCGTGGCTACCTATTGGAGTCCGCACTCCGCCAACAATGACGATTTCGCTCATTACACCTTCTCCTGTCTACGCGCTTGCCTAGCGAGGCGGTTCCCAGGGTGATTCTACACTAGGAGTTTGTAAAGAACAACATATCGCATTTGCGTGCGCCCTGCTCGGGACACGTCCGCCAGTGGGCCCATTGTCTGTCTTGCGTGCCTCAGGTGGGTCCTTGGCGTGTGCCCAATCGGTATGGTACAATAGCGGCGTGTTCCACAGCTGATTCTCTCGAAACGAGCGACGGTGACTTCCACGGTTATGCCCATAAAGAGACTATCTCAGGACGTGGCGTCCCGGATTGCTGCCGGCGAGGTCATCGAGCGGCCGGCCTCGGTGGCAAAGGAGCTGATCGAGAACTCTATTGACGCCGGCGCTCGAGATATCAGGGTCGAGGTGCGCCAGGGGGGGCGCAGGCTCCTCAGGGTGGTCGACGACGGGGGCGGAATACCTCAAGAGGAGGTGGAACTCGCGTTCGAGCGCTACGCCACCAGCAAACTGCGCTCGCTGGAGGAGTTGTCCGAAATCTCTACCCTGGGCTTTCGGGGGGAAGCACTGCCCAGCATCGCTGCTGTTTCACACGTGACGCTGGTGACGCGGGCAAGAGACGAAGAGGCGGGGACTCTACTGCGCCTGCAGGGTGGTGAGGTCATACATCGCGAATCCCGGGGGGCGGCACAAGGTACGGTCGTGACCGTAGAGAACCTTTTCTACAACACTCCTGCTCGTATGAAGTTCATGCGGTCTGCGACGACGGAGTCGCGACACATCAGCGAACTGGTCACCTGCTACGCTATGGCCTATCCTCAGCTACGTTTCAACCTTCTGAGCGACGGCCGCACGGTGTTCCAGTCGGGAGGATCAGGCAGCCTCTACGATGTGCTGGTGGATGTCTACGGTCTCGACACCGCACAGCGAATGCTGGAGATAGAGCATAGCTCAGCCAGCGATTCGTTCGTGACCGTTGACGGTTTCGTGAGCGATCCACTACTTCACCGATCGAATGCACGAAACCTGACCACGCTGGTGAATGGGCGCTTCGTGAGAGATCGGACTGTGAGTTACGCCATCAGGGAGGCGTACCATGGTCTCTTGCCTGAGGGGAGGCATCCTATAGTGGTGCTCAAGGTAGGGTTGCCCGCCCATGAGGTGGACGTCAACGTTCATCCATCCAAGGCCGAGGTTCGGTTTCGCGACAACAGGGTGGTGTTCTCGGCGGTCCAAAGGGTGGTGCGGGAGACCCTCTCCCGTAGGGCACCGGTGCCCGGCGATTCCGCCAGCTTCGGCTGGGCGCATGTGGTGGAGGCGAGACAGTATCGTCTGGTGCAAGCGGGTCGCCCCTCACCAGCGCCCCCCGGCCAACAGGCCTTGGAGGTGCAGCGCACCGCCACGGCGCTATCGACCACTCTCGAGGCGCCTGCTAGGGACAAGCTTCCCATGTTGAGGGTGCTCGGGCAGCTGGGACGGACCTACGTCGTCGCTGAGGGACCAACGGGCATGTATCTGATAGACCAGCATGCGGCTCACGAGCGCGTGCTGTACGAACGCCTTCAATCGGAAAAAGGTGGAGCTGCCGTTGCCTCGCAAACACTCGTGGAACCCATCACCATTGAGCCCGGACCTAGGCAGGCGGTGCTGGACGAGAATCGTCTGGCGAAGCTGAAGGATTTGGGATTTGATCTGGAGCCTTTCGGAGGAGGCACCTATCTGATCCGTGGTGTGCCGGCCATGTTGCAGACTGCGGAGTTGGAGCACTCCATCCTCGACATCATCGAGGAAGCTGAGAGGGCTGATGGCGCCCGCCCCTGGGAGGATGAGGTCATCATCGGCCTGGCCTGCCACGGGGCGGTCAGATCCGGACAGACTCTGGTCATCGACCAGATGCAGGAGTTGATCGTGCAGCTGGAACAGACAAGCCTGCCGCGGACGTGCCCACACGGGAGACCCACAATGCTTCACGTGAGCGCGGAGCAATTGGAGCGAGAGTTCGGAAGGCGGTAGGCGCATGGGGAGGTACCGGCGTTGAGCAAAGGTTGGATGACAAAATCCTTCGCAGGGGCTCTGATATGGACCTGCATTCTGCTGGCCGCGTGTGGGGGAGGGAACCCGCTGGTGTACGACGTCGAGGTTCAGCCATCCGTCCTCTCACCGAACGCAGACGGAGTGGACGACGTGGCCAGGGTCAGCTACAAGGTCTCTCGTCTCTGTCAGGTCTACATCTACTTCGTGGATGAAGACGGTCAGCAACACTTTTTCCGCGAGGGCAACAGGCGCTCCCCAGGGGAGTACGAGGCGCTCTTCGGTGGAGGTATTGGGGGGCAGGTGCTGCCGGATGGCGATTACACCTGGGTCGTGGAGGTAGTGGATGAGAAATCTGGAGAGACAGGTCGCGTGGAGGGCCCGCTAACAGTTGAGGGTGGCGATAGCCAGGGACCCCAGCTGCAGGACTTCAAGGTCTTTCCACAGGTGTTCACGCCCAATCAGGATGGCATCAACGACCGAGTCTCCATCAGCTACCGCCTCCTGGAGCCGGCGCAGGTGGAGGTCTATCTGACAGACGAAGGCGGATATCGGTATCCGGTGGGGCTTCCCAAGACGCGCTGGCAGGAGGAGGACTTCGATCTGGAACAGAGCCCCAGCAAGGTAGAGTTGGAGTCGGGTCTTTGGGAGTATGACTACGATGGAGGCATCGACATGGGCGCGTCACCACCTCGCGATGGCGACTACACGGTGGTGGTTGAGGCCTCTGATCGTGTCGGGAATCTGGTGAAGGTGGAGGCTCCTCTGACCATCGAGGATGGTGGACTCCCGCTCGCGGAGATTCAGACCGTGGAGTTCTACCCGACCGTGGTCCCCTTGGGCGGGACTCTCCATCTGACGGTTACTGTTGAGAACGTGGGGGGCGTGGCTGTCCGCACCAAAGGGCCAGCATCTGGGACCACATACACTAGTCGTGAGAACTTCAATACTATGGGCTTCTATGAAGAGCCGGGGATTTTCCGTGTAGGTGTGGACTTCGAAGGAAACAGTTCCGGGCGTCCGTATACCTACCGTTGGCAGTTGGGAAGGGATGAGGACCTGGAAGAGAGGATCATCAACGGGGAGAGATACCTGTACCTCCTGCCAGGAAAACGTGTGACCGTGGTAGGTCACATCACGATCATCGACGAGCCTCCCACGATAAGCCCCTACTACTGGGCGGGACTGGTGCACGAGCAGGTGCGTATAGTCAACGACCAGCAGAATCCCACCGAGATCACCATCGGCTTCTGAGGGTACAGGACTCGGGGATGGACCTCTCCGTCATCATCGTCAGCTACAACACGCGAGAGTTGCTGCGAGGATGCCTAGATTCTGTGTTCGCTGACGTCGATCCGGGGCTGGAATGCGAGGTAATCGTCGTTGACAACGCATCCGCGGATGGGAGCGTAGCGATGATTCGCGATGACTTCCCCCAGGTGCGCTTGCTTGCCAACTCGCAGAACCGTGGCTTTGCAGCCAGCAACAACCAGGCCATCGAACAGAGCAGCGGGCAGTCCGTGATCCTCCTGAACCCGGACACCCTGGTCAGAAAAGGGGCACTGGGAAGCTTGATGGCGTTGCTGGAGGAGCGCCGAGATGCCGGGGTCGTGGGGCCGAAGTTGCTCTTCCCGGATGGGAGCTTCCAGCATTCCGCTTTCACTTTTCCTACCCTGGCCATGATCTTTTTGGACTTTTTCCCTCTCCATCACCGATTGCTCGATTCACGGATCAACGGTCGGTATCCTCGCGGTCTGTACGAGAGAGCGGAACCTTTTCTCATCGACCATCCGCTGGGTGCCGCCCTGATGGTCAGGCGGCCGGTGATCGATGAGGTGGGCCTGCTTGACGAGGGCTTCTTCATGTACTGTGAGGAGATCGACTGGTGCATGCGGATCAAAGAGGCAGGTTGGCGGATCCTCTGCGACCCCCGGGCAGAGATTGCTCACCACGTAGGGCAGAGCACCAGACAGTTTCGAGACGACATGTACGTGGAACTGCACCGGAGCAGGTATAGGCTCTACCAGAAGCACTACGGTGCTGGTTTCAGACGTGCAGCTCGTTGGCTGGTTGCCCTGGGCCTGTGGTCCCAAGGTCTGCGGGCCCGTTGGGCGGCGATGCGAGGACATCTGGATCGAAGGGACCTTGAGATGCGCATGCGGGCGTATCGCGAGGTGCGATCTCTTTCCTAATCACCCGCAACCGGACGCCAAAGTCTCCCACGGCAGGTCAGGTGCCAGAGCCCATGGCGGAGATATCGGCCATCGTTCTGACCAGAAACGAGGAAGGCAACATCGCAGAATGCCTGAACACTCTCCGCTGGGCGGACGAGCTTCTGGTCCTCGACTCGTTCAGTGACGACGCCACCGTGGAGATCGCCGGGGCGATGGGCGCAGAGGTGCAACAGCGCCGCTTCGACAACTACGCTCTCCAGCGAAACGCTGCCCTGCGGATAGCAGGCAAAGAGTGGGTTTTATTCGTCGACGCTGATGAACGGGCCACAAATGAGCTGGCAGACGAGATCAGGCGCGCTGTCCTTGACGAGGGTCTTGACGGGTGGTGGGTGCCACGGAAGAACTACATCTTCGGAAGATGGATTCGCCACGCGGGATGGCACCCGGACTATCAGCTGCGCCTGCTGCGCAGAGACAGCGCACGATACGATGAGCGGCGGGAAGTGCACGAACTGGTAGAGCTTGATGGTCAAGCCGGCTATCTGCAGAACCCGCTGATCCACTACAACTACGACACGGTGCGCGAGTTCTGCGACAAACAGGATCGTTACACGGAGTATGAAGTGCGCATGTTGTTCGAGAGCGGCCAGCGCGCTCGGCCGTGGAACTTGGTGCTTCAGCCACTGCGCCAGTTCCGCTGGCGCTACCTCACCTTGCGCGGGTACAGAGACGGATGGCGTGGTCTACTGCTCAGTTGTCTCATGGCCTACTACGAGTTGGTGAGATACTGGCGCCTCTGGCGATGGCAGAGGACCTGACCCGACCGCTCAACCTTCGCTCGCTTTCTCCTTGATCAACTCCAGAAGGCGAGGGTAGCCCGCCCTTAGCAGACGATCTATCTCACTTGCGCATTGGCGATAGAGCTCCAGCGAGTCGCTGCCGTAAGGATCGGATACATCGTGCATCTCGCCCGCCAATTCGCTCAGCAGAACAGTCTTGTGTCTTGCTTCCGGAAACTCCGCGCGCAAGGCTTCGCTGTGGCCTCGGGCCATGACGATGACCAGGCTCGCAGCGGCCATGTCCTGTGCGGTCAGGTGGTGGGTTCGATGGTCTGTGATGTCTATTCCCGTTTCTTCCATGGCCTCGACGGCAAGTGGAGAGGCGCTCAGATCATCCTGTGTCCATGTTCCGGCCGAGCGCACGCGACAAAGGGTATCGTGGCTGTCTGTGCGCAGCATGGTCTTGAGCGTGCCCTCCGCCATGGGAGAACGGCAGAGGTTACCCGCGCAGACGAAGAGGATGGTGGCCGCCATCGCTAGGCCAACTCCGGCTCGAGGAGGCCGTAGTTCCCATCGCGCCGTCTGTAGATGATGTTCAGCTCTCCGGTGCCCGTGTTCAGGAAGAGGAAGAAATCGTGACCCAGGAGTTCCATCTGTTCGGCGGCCTCCCCCTCATCCATGGGCAAGACTACGAAACGCTTTGTTCGGACGATCTGCTTCGGAGCCTCCTCCTCGAATTCCTCAATCGGTGGCATAGACTCTTCCTCTTGGGGACGACTCCGATCGCGCCTCCTGGTCTTGTAACGGACGATCTGGCGGTACATCTTGTCCAACACGGCGTCGAAGGCGGTGAAAACGTCGCCTGCGTTCTCCTCAGCTCGTAGGATAGTCCCCTTCACACGTACGGTGAGCTGGGCGATGTGACGGTCTCCGGCACTCTTGGCGCTTGATCGAGTGAGTTCCAGATGCGCCTCGTCCATGTTCCGCAGGTAGCGGTCGAGCTTTCCTGCTTTCCTCTCGACATAGTCACGTATCCCGTCGCTTATCTCCATGTTCTTGCCAGTGATGATCAGTTCCACTTGCGATCCTCCGTCTCAGAGACTCAAACTGGACTCTCAGACCACCGTTCTCGGGCCAGCACAAGTCCCCACACATTCCTGACCCCCGACTCTCGGAGGGCGATGCTACAGGCCTCCAGAGTGGCGCCGGTGGTGCACACGTCATCCACTAGTAGCACATCCTGACCCTTCAAGCTGGTGCCGGCACACTGGAACGCACCCTTGACGTTCTTTCGTCTTTGGTCTGCTTTGAGTCCCACCTGTGGGATGGTGCTCCTCACTCGCAGGAGAACATCGGAGACGACTCTCATGCCCATCGCGCTGCCTATCTGTTCCGCCAGAAGCTCAGCCTGATTATAGCCTCGATCGCGCAATCGGTGGGAGTGAAGCGGTACCGGGACGATAGTCTGCACCGGAAGGTGATTCTTTTCGAGGTACTCGCTGGCCAGTTTTCCCAAGGGGACGGCCAGCGGGCGCACATTGGAGTACTTGAAGCGATGAATGGCTGTTTGCAGGCTCCCCTCCAGGAAGCCCACGGCGCGTATTCCATCAATGCGTGGCGGCGTTAACTGACAGGAGCGGCAGCGGCCAGGGCGGGTTGTGGGCTGACCGCAGAGAGGGCATACTGGAGGTTCGATGCGCTCGATCTGCTCCAGGCACGCTGCGCACAGCCAACCTGCATTACGGTCACAGACCACGCAACGAGGTGGAAGAAGGAGATCAAGTAGTCCTTGAGCAGCTGCGTGCCAACCTGGCAATGGGTTCAAAGAGGTGAATCCTGGTCCCGAGGCGGGCGTATGCTGTTCCTCTGGCTGACATCCCATCTGGGCTCAAGCGGGGCTTGCATGCCGCGGCCACTCCCTGACCCCGAGGCAGGTTTGCCGAGGTGCCTAGAAGCCGCCAAAAGCCATCTTCAGCGAGGGCAGGGCCGGTCCCAGCAGGACCACAAACAGGGCCGGGAAGATGAGAAAGACCAGAGGTATCATCATTTTGATGGGTGCCGTGTGGGCCAACTCCTCTGCCCTCTGGCGGCGCCTGATTCTCATCTGTTCGGATTGGATGTGCAACACCCTGGCCAAGCTTACCCCAAGTTGGTCCGCCTGGATGATTGCCGCCACGAAGCTAGTCAAGTCAGGGACACCCGCTTGATCGGCCATGTTCCTCAGAGCTTCGCGGCGCAGGGTGCCCATCTGAATCTCCACCAGCACGCGGGTGAACGCCAGGCTCAACTCGTTGGTCCACTTCTCGGTCACTTTGGTCAAAGCAGCGTCGAAGCCCAATCCGGCCTCCACACTGATAGTCAGGAGATCAAGGGCGTCGGGGAGCGCCTTCAGGATATTGGCCTTACGATTCCTGATTCGGAGGGTGAGCCAGATGGTGGGCAGGAAATACCCCAGAGCGCCAGCCATGGCTGTGGCGAGGACCTGAATCCGCAATGGCGTCCGCGCGATGAACGTCAGGCCCAGGGCCAGCCCTGCGAACAACACTCCTGCAACCAGTCTGAGGCCTGTGAACTCGACGGGTGTCCATCTATAGGGATTGCCCGCCAGATCCAGGTTGTGCTGGGTGTTCTCCACGTTTCTCCTGGGGGTCAGTCGGGCAAAGGCGTTGGCTATGGTGTTGAGTATGGGTTTGATCACCCGCTCCCCAAAGGGATCCGAGAGCTCGATGTCCTCCAATGTCATGACTGACCTCGTGCCAAACTCCCCGAGGCGCTCCTCCACGACGCCGGCGCCACTCCGCGAAGCCAGCCCCACGAAGATGATGATCACACTACCACCAATACCCAAGGCAATCAGCAGAGGCAGAATCATGCCTGACATTTCTCCATCCCCCAGGCTCGTTGTGGGAGCGAAAACGTCATATGTCGATCTTCACAACACGGCGGATAATGATCCAGCCGGCGAACATGCCCATGGCCGAAGCTACGATCATCTGCACGCCGCAAGGGTCCTCCCAGAGGCCGGACATGTACTCGGGGTTCATGACGAAGAGCAGACCCGCTACGGCGATCGGCAGTATGCTCACCAGGTAGCCGGAGTACCTGGCCATGGCGGTGAGGGTCCGGATTTCGCCTTTGATGCGGACGCGCTCTCGTATCGTGTGACCGATGGTGTCCAGGATCTCGGCGAGGTTGCCTCCCACCTCATGGTGGATGTTGATCACAGTGATCATCATGTCCAGGTCGTCGCTTTGGATGCGCCTCAGAAGGTTCTGCAGAGCATTCTGGTTGGACAGGCCGAGACCGATCTCTCGGGTCACTCGCCCGAACTCCTCCGACATCGGCTCAGGCAACTCTCTGGCTACCATCTCCATGGATTGCAGCAGGCTGTAGCCCGAGCGGAGCGAGTTGGCCAGCAGGGTGATGGTGTCGCCCAACTGGTCGTTGAAGGCATTGAGACGTCTGCTCTGACGTAGCCCGACGAACACGCGGGGGGCGAAGAAACCGAGCAGGGCGCCAGCCACGGCGCCGATGATCCATAGCTGACGTACGAGAAAGGCGCCCGCCAGTGCGCCCAGGGCGATGATCGCCACCATCAACATTATGAACTCAACGACCGTCAACTTCAGATTGGCGCGAGCCAGATCCGTGGCCACGCGCTTGGCAAAGCTCTGTTGGGCGATCGCCCGATCTAAGCTCACTACGACTTCAGGGACCGGTCGTTCGCCCTTGGCGCGCTTCTTCTCCCCATCCTCAGAGATGACTGCGGTGACGTCACCCAGCCTGATGATCACTGCCGAGCGCGAACTCATCACCCTGGAGAGACCCACGAATAGCGCTAGGATGGAGCCGCCCGCCAGTATGGGTAGGACGATCAGTATGGGGTCCAGCTTTCCTGTCCTCCCTACGCTCTCAATCGACCTCGCTGGTCGTATCCGAAGAGCTTGGCATCCAGGTGATACCCAGAAGCGTCGATGAGCTCGGTGAACTTCGGCCGAACACCAGTAGGACGTAGGTGACCCACCAAACGTCCGTCATCGAAACCTGTCTGTTCAAAAGCGAAGAGGTCTTGCAGGACGATGATATCGCCTTCCATGCCTTGCACTTCAGTGATGTTCACTATCCTCCGTGAGCCATCCCTGAGCCGCTCCTGATGGACGATCAGGTTGAGGGCGGAGGCCACCTGCTCCCTGATGGCACGGTGAGGGAGTTCCGTACCTGCCATGAGGACCATAGTCTCCAGACGAGCCAGCGTATCGCGAGGGCTGTTGGAGTGACAGGTGGTCAGACTTCCGTCGTGACCGGTGTTCATGGCCTGGAGCATGTCCAGGGCCTCACCGGCTCGGACCTCGCCCACCACAATGCGGTCAGGCCTCATACGCAGGCAGTTGACAACCAGGTCTCGAATGGTGACCTCGCCCTTGCCCTCGATGTTTGCCAAGCGCGATTCGAGAGATATGATATGCTCTTGCTGGAGTTGAAGCTCCGCGGCGTTCTCGATGGTGACAATCCGCTCGTCATTCGGTATGTATCCGGAAAGGACGTTGAGAGTCGTCGTCTTGCCGGAACCAGTGCCGCCGGAGATAATGATGTTGAGTCTCGACTTGACGCAGATCTCCAGGAACTCGGCGATCTCGGGGGTCATAGTTCCGAACCCGACAAGGTCCTCCATGGAGTAGGGTATCTTGGAGAACAAGCGGATGGTGATGCAGGGCCCCTGGATGGCCAGCGGGGGAATGATGACGTTGACGCGGGATCCATCTGGCAGGCGCGCGTCCACGTAGGGCTGGCTCTCGTCCACGCGTCTGCCCAATGGCGCCACGATGCGGTCGACGATGCGCATCACATGCTCGTCGCTCTCGAACCGATAAGAGGTCTTCTCGATCCTGCCTTGACGCTCGATGTAAATCCTCTGGGAACCGTTGACCATGATCTCCGTGATCGACTCGTCCTTGAGCAGCGGTTCCAGAGGGCCCAGGCCCATGATCTCGGCGACAATCTGCTCGAGGAGCACGTTTCGCTCGGCGCGACTGAGAACGGCGTTCTCCTCGGCCAAGTCAGTGTTGAACATCTCTTCGATAACAGCGCGCACCTCAGTCGTCTGCGACAGGTCCATGCGAGGATCCAGTTCGGCAATGACCTTCTTCTGCACGCGGTTCTTGAGTTCGGAGAAGGTGTCTCGGGCTGGCCTCGCAGGCCTGCGCTTCAGTCTCAACTCCTCCAGTTTCGTGGTGCGGATGTCCTCTTCCGGTTTCTGGCTTTTCTCTATCCTCTTCAGGAGCGACATTCAGGCATGCCTCCTCGGCCACATTCTGCTGACTGACAGGGTGGCACTGCGCGACTAGCTCAACATCCGCCCAAGTAGTGTCTTGCGTCCCGCTGCCTGCGAAGCCGTACCTTGGCGCCCAGGTTTCCTTCCCGTAGCGGCGGTTCTCTCATCTCGCATCAGTTCGGCCAGGTGCAGGATGCTTTTGGCGATCACCGATTTCTGACTGCTGACCATGACGGGGACTCCCTGGTTGGCTGCCGCGCTGACGATGCCGTCGTCTCTGGGTATAGTGGCGAAGATTGGATGCTTGATGTGAGTCGCGATGTCTTTCTCCGTGATCCCATCCTTGCGGCCCGCCATGTTGATCACCAGGCGGGTCTTGTTGAGGTAGTCCAGCGCATCGAGTGCTTCCAGGGTGAGCCTCACGTTCTTGATGGCGGGGATGTCTGGAGTCACCACCAGCAGGACCCAGTCCGACACCTCCAGGATGGTCAACACGATATCGTCCAGATAGGATGCAGTGTCCACAATGGTGTAGTCGTAGAGCAGGCTGAGGTGTCTGAGCACTACCCTCATGTCGTCCGCCCTGACCATCTCTGCCGCGTCCGGCCTCGGCGGCCCCAGCAGAACTTTCATTCCTGAGGGGTGTGTGAGCATGACGTCACTCAAGAAGTCGGAGTCCAGGGAGTCGATGTGTGGGATGACGTCGGTGATGGTTCTGCTGGCCTGCAAGTTCAGGAGCACGGCCACGTCCCCGAATTGTAGATCGCCATCCACCAGGGCGGCTCTGCGATCTCCGTCATGTAGAGCAAGGGCCAGGTTGGTGGCGATAGTGCTGCAACCCGAGCCCCCTTTGGGACTGTATACGGTGATGATCTCACCTTCCCTTGCTGCCGCGGGTGCCATTGGGCCTGCTGTAGGTCCAGTGGACTGGGGGCGTAGAATCTCAGGCTGGACGGACACGGCCCTCGGCTTGAGTTGGTGGACGCGCCGGATACTGGCGATCAGTTCGTCGGCTGAGAAGGGCTTCACCAGGAACTCCCTGGCGCCGGCCAGCATGGAGCGTCTCAGATAGTCGGTCTCGCCCTGGACGGACATCATGACGATTTGGACTTCGGGGACGGACTGGGAGATGGACTCTGCGGCGCTGATGCCATCAAGGTCCGGCATGTTGATGTCCATGAGCACAATGTCGGGCCGCAGACTGCGGGACATCTCGATGCCCTCGGTGCCGTTGGCCGCAGCACCGACGACCTCGACATCCTTCTCAAAGTAGAGCAGTTTACGTATGTTCTCCCGTGTTTCGGGAATGTCGTCCACGATCAGGACGCGGATCTTGTTCTCAAGCTGTTCCATCATCTCCACGTGGTCTCAAGGCTGGTCGGGGCGTCGAGCGGCTCAGCACCAGACCTTCGTCTACGGGCGGTATGACTTCGGCACGAACCGCATGGGTTCCGGCGGAACCGTTATCTCAAACCTCGTCATAACGTACTCCAGGCTGACGGTCTCAGTGCGGACCTTCTTGTCGTCGCCGCGCCCGCGCAGCACAAGGTCTATCGAGGCCCCAGTCTCACGGGCATACTTGAGCACGATGGCGTCTTGTTGATCGAGTAGCAGCGTCAGCACCGTTTCGGTATCGAGGGACACCGGAACCAGCTCCCCCTCAGCTTCTCCCGCCGCGGGTGTTGCCTCTGGTGCGGCTTCCTCAGATGGGGCTTCCCCTGCCGGCGCTTCCGCTGGTGGCTCCTCAGGGGGCACGGCAACGCCGGCCCACGGCCCTACGCGCAGGACCTCCACGTCTTGCAGCAAGAGCTGGGCCAGGAGTATGTACGAGGGGGGCACTTCCGCAGCCGCCTCTCCCGCGGCCGCGGGTGGCGGCTCCGCTTCCGTGTCCAGCATCCAGTAGGAGATGAGGATGTCTACGAAGTCACCATTCTGAATGGCCCCGGCCACCGCACGTAGCTGGGTGGTGCGGAAGGCAACGGCCACCTTGCCCGGCGGAATGTTGAGAGAGGCGTTGTAGCCCAGTTCCAGCACCTTGCTCTCATCAAGAAGCACGTCCGTGGTGATGAAGGAGCCCCTGACAATGACCGTCATCGCTTTCTTGCCAACGACCGCCTCCGGGTCCAGCAGGTGCTCTGGAGTCAGCGCTGACTTGGGGATGAGTAGCGTCCCTACCGCATCTGCCGGGATCTCTGTCAGTGCAGGTATCTCCTGCGCCGCGATCACCACTGAGATCTTCGCTTCCGGAGTGGCCTGGGGAGGTGCCGGTGGCGCCTGACCGCTGGTGCGCAACAGCGCGAACACCGCGACTGTGGTCCCCAGCGCCAGGATGATTCCCGCAGCAATGAGTATCGTCCCTCTTCGTGGCATCTCTACTCCTCTGCTCCCAGTCTGTCTCGCCTCTCAGTAGCGAGGCGGGTTGCGCTTTGGCACTATTCTACAGCGTTTGTGCCAGCAAAGCAACACTCAGTT
>CAYGQI010000012.1:0-9161 GCA_964351925.1 uncultured Anaerolineales bacterium
ATCCTGCGCCCGGCTATTGGATTAGCAGCATTGCTGCCGACCCTTCCACAGTGACCGTGTTTGGGGACCCTGCCGCAGTGAACGAGATCCCCGGCTACCTTGAGACATATCCCGTCAAAGTCGAAGGGGAGCGAGACAATGTCTCACAGCAGGTGGCCATCGTGCTCCCAGAAGGGGTCGCCTCGCTGGAGAATGTAGTGACTGTGCAAGCTCTGATACAGATATCGCCTGTACTCAGCGGTCAGACAATCCAACTCACGCCTGTGATGCGGGGGCTGGGAAGAGGACTGGAGGCCACCTTCTCTCCAGAGACGGTGCAGGTCATCCTCTCCGGTCCTCTGTCGGAGCTGGAGGCGCTCCAGGCGGGAGATGTGCGGGTTGCGCTGGATCTGTCTGACTATGAACCTGGAACGCATTTTGTACCCCTCACGGTGGAGCGGCCCGAGTCGCTGCAGGTACAGGCGGTTCTCCCCGACCAGGTCGAGGTGGTGATTAGGGAGTCATGACCAAGCCCCTCGTGGCCCTGGTTGGTCGTCCCAATGTGGGCAAGTCCACCCTCTTCAATCGCCTCATCGAGGAACCCTTGGCCATCGTAGAGGATACCCCGGGCACCACGCGAGACCGCATCTACGCAGACGCAGAGTGGGGGGGCATCACTTTCACGTTCGTAGACACCGGTGGGTTACTGCCCGACTCCCCCGGTGATCTTGCAGCTTCGGTGCGGGAGCAAGTGACGACTGCGATCAGTGAAGCAGACGTCATCATCTTTTTGGTGGACGTGAATGAAGGGCCCACCGCTGGCGATGGGGAGATCGCAGACATCCTGCGCCGTTCCAGCAAGCCGGTCCTCTTGGCGGCGAACAAGGCCGATAACCAGAGGCGTCGCCAGGACGCGATGGAATTCTACGAGCTTGGATTGGGAGATCCCTTGCCTCTCTCGGCTCTACACGGCACCGGCACGGGGGATCTTCTCGAGGCTCTCCTGAAGGTCGCCCCTGCCGACACGGGGGATCAGCCAACGGAGGGGACCAGAATAGCGATAGTAGGTCGCCCCAACGTGGGCAAGTCCTCGCTGTTGAACGCAGTCCTGGGCCAGCAGCGCATGATTGTCAGCGAAGAGCCGGGCACTACACGAGATGCGGTCGACAGCGTGATCGAGTGGAACGGGGAAACGGTGATACTGGTAGACACCGCCGGCATCAGACGGCGGGGACGGGTGGCACCGGGAATCGAGTTCTACAGCGTGATTCGCGCCCTGAGGGCCATTCAGCGCGCCGACGTCGCCTTGCTCCTGCTCGATGCCGTGGAGGGAGTTACCGAGCAGGATGCGCACATCGCGGGCTATGTGCTGGAGGAGGGCAAGGGGCTAGTCATCGTGGTGAACAAGTGGGATCTGGTGGAGAAGGATACCCACACCATGCAGCAGTACACCAGCGACATCCGCGAGGCCCTGAAGTTCGTGGCCTATTCCCCAGTGGTCTTCGTATCGGCCACCACTGGACAGCGCGTCACGAAGCCCATCGACGTTGCCCTGGCTGTCCAGGAGGCAAGGTCACGTCGCATCTCAACGGGCGAACTGAATAGAGTCGTGGGTGATGCGATAACAAAGCACGCGCCTCCCTCGAAGAAAGGGAAGCGTCTCAGGATCTACTACGCAACGCAGGTCGGAGTCGCTCCACCTGCCTTCGTGTTCTTCGTTAATGATCCTGAGCTAGTGCACTTCACATTCCAGCGATACCTGGAGAACCAGTTGCGCGATGCCTTCGGCTTCGAGGGTTCTCCTTTGAGGATGATCTTCCGGAGCCGAAGACGAGACGCATCGCACCAGGTCGGCGCCTGATACTCATCGGTTCTCCAGAATCTGGCGCGCGATCACCAATCTCTGGATCTCCGAGGTTCCCTCTCCGATTTGGGTCAGCCGGTTATCCCTGTAGAATCGCTCGACGGGATAGTCCTTGGTGTAACCGTAGCCAGCGTGAATCTGAAGCGCGTTGTAGCACGCCAGCTCGGCAGCCTCGGAGGCGAACAGCTTGCCCATTGCTGCCTCTTTGGTGAACTTCTTGCCCTCGTCTTCCAGGCACGCTGCCTTGAGGATCAGCAAGCGGCCACCCTCCAGCCTGGTGGCCGCGTCCGCGATCATCCACTGAACCGCCTGGAACTCTGCGATTGGCCGGCCGAACTGCTGGCGATCCCTGGCGTACGATATGGCGGCTTCCAGAGCAGCCTGGCCCAACCCCAGGGCCATGGCTCCAATGCTTATACGACCGCCGTCCAGCACTTCCAGTATCTGCTTGAACCCGTCTCCCTCCTTGCCGAGCAGGTGGTCTTTGGGAACCCTGCAATCCTCGAAGAAGAGCTGGGAGGTAGGTGAGCCTTTCAGGCCCATCTTCTCCTCGATCTTGCCCACAGAGAAACCAGGGGTGTCTGTCTCCACGATGAAAGTCGATATCCCACGTGATCCCCTGGACGAGGGATCGGTCTTGGCGACCACGATCACGGTCTGAGCTATGGGACCGTTGGTTATCAAGGACTTGGCCCCGTTGATCACCCACTGGTTGTCGTCCAGGACGGCGGTCGTCTTGGTTGACCCCGCGTCAGAGCCAGCCTCGGGCTCGGTGAGACCTAGCGCTCCGATCGCCTCCCCCCTGGCGAGAGGCACGAGGTACTTCTTCTTCTGCTCCTCGGTCCCGAACAAATAGATGGGAGAACTGCCAAGGGAGATGTGGGCGGCGTAGCAGAGCCCATGGGAACCGCATGCACGGGAGATCTCCTCTGTGGCGATGGCATAGCACACGGTATCTCCTCCGGCGCCGCCGTACTGCTCTGGCCAGGGGAGGCCCAGCAGCCCAAGTTCCCCCATCCTCTTGAAGTTGTTTGCCGGGAACTGCCCGTCCTTGTCTGTTTCGGCTGCGATGGGCATGATCTCGTTCTCAGCGAAATCACGCACCATGTCCCGAATCATCTGTTGTTCTTCCGTCAGCTGGAAATCCATCGTCTACTATCCTCGTGTGACACGATGAGACCTTGAGGCAAGGGCCCTAGACGGCCCACCAGCGTCAAAGGAACAGAGATCAGCTACACATCATCGTCTACACCGGCTTGAAGTGCTCGATGTCAAGGATGGAGCCTTGTCTCTCCTTCTTTGGTTTGAAGACCGCCTCCACCTCCATCCCAATCTCCACATCCTCAGGCTTGGTCATCCTTAGTCTGTGGACCAGACCACCGTGGGCCCCCGGGAGTCTGACGAGCGCCAGTATGTCTGGTTCGTCCAGGGCCTGGTCGTCCAGGGAGCGAGTCAGGACGGTGTAGGTGTACACTGTCCCCTTGGCCGGCACCTCAACCCACTCATCCAACTGGCCGAAACACCTCTCGCAGTACATGGAGGGCGGCACATAGGTGAGGTCGCAGGCGGGGCAGACGGTACCCATGATGACGCCGCGATCCTTGATGGCACGGAAGAACTTCTCACCGGCGATGCCAACCGTGTATTCGCTCTCCAGCGGAATGTTGTCGTACCAGACCTTCGCTTCCCCGAAGGTTCCTATGCGTTCAATAAGGGACATCTCGATTCCTCCTCGGGTTCCGACACAGCCAGCCTGAAAGACCTGCTGAACCTGTCCGGCATCCTTTCACAAAGGCTTGAAGTACTTGATATCCGTGATTGAGCCTTCCCGTTCCTTGGCTGGTTTCCAGACAGCCTGCACCTTCATGCCTACTTTCACATCGCCTGGATTCACCTCGTCCAGTAGGTGGAGAAAGCCGGCATTGGAGGCACCATCTATCCAGATTACGGCAGGGATCTGTGGCTCTTTGGCTCTGCTGGCATCCCAGCGAATGTAGCAGATGGAGTATGTGTTGACGGTGCCCGTGTCCTCGAGATACACCCAATCATTCAGGGGCTCCCAGCACCATTCGCAGACCACACGCGGCGGCACAACCACGCGCCGGCAACGCCTGCACTTGATACCGAGGATGCGCCCGTTCTTCAGCTCCTCCAGGTAGCGACTGATGGCTACGCCGGCATCCCAGCCATACTCCAGCCTTGGCTTCCAGTAAGTCGTGAGGACCTTGCCTGCATCCAAGTCGTCCTGGGTCAATGGCGTGCCGGGGAAGCTTTCGATGTTGGCACTCATGTTACTAACCTCCTATGGTCTAACCTGTTATCTGGGATTGGCCGCCTTAGATGCCCAGTACGACGACACATCCCACCTGCATCAGGTCGCCCCACGACTGGGCAAGGCCGGTGCGCGGCTGTCCAGGGACCTGCCGCTTGCCAGCCTCTCCTCGTAGCTGCCAGAAGATCTCAGATAGCTTCATCATGCCCGCGGCGGCTATGGGGTTCCCTACGCCGAGCAGGCCGCCCGATGGGCAGACCGGCAGATCGCCATCTCTTGCCGTCACGCCGTCAGCGGTGAGACGAGGAGCCTCGCCCTTCTCGCAGAGGAGAAGACCTTCCAGGTGGTGCAGTTCCTTGTAGTCGAAGGGGTCATAGGGCTCTACCACATGGATCTCTTTCCTGGGCTCCTTGATGCCAGCCATGTCGTAGGCCATACGCGCGGCGTGCTCCACGTACTTGGGGTAGTACAGGTCACGGTTGGTCCAGTATGCGGTGTCCAGGGACCAGCCGACACCTTTGACCCACACTGGCTTGTCTGTGACGCGCTTGGCCACGTGCTCAGCAGCGAGAACTATGGCAGCCGCCCCGTCGCTCGTGGGGCTGATATCCAGTCGCTGCACGGGCCAGGCCAGGACCTCGGAGTTCAAGACATCCTCCACCGTGATGTCGGCTGCCACCTGTGCACATGGATGATCCAGAGCGTTGCGCTTGTTCTTCACCGCTACTCTGGCGATATCCTTCTTTTCAAGACCGTGTACGGTCATGTAGCGGTTCATCTCCAGAGCGAAGATCCAGATCAGGTTCGGCTTGAGGGCCCGCTCCGTGGTGTGATCGAAAATCGTGAGGAAGGCACCCTGAGGGTGCGGCTTGCAGCTGGACATCTTCTCCTCGCAGACCACGAGGCAGGTGTCGAAGAGCCCAGACGCGACGTGATACCAGCCCTGGATGGCGGCAAACACTCCGGTACCGCCTCCAACGTAGCACCTCATATACGGTTTATTCCAGGCTCCTGCTCCATCGCTCAGGTATTCCCCCTTCATGTGCACGCCGTCAAAAGCGTCAGGGGCAGTGCCGAGGGCCACAGAGTCGATGTCATCGAGAGTCATTCCGCAGGAATCGAGGGCCATCTTGCTTGCTTGGTATGCCAGCTCCCTTCCCGTCTCCTGCGCCCTGCGCATGAACTTGGTCATACCAGCACCTACGACCGCCACTTTCCGCATACCCATTCCCAACCTCCTCGCTACTCAAAACCAGGGCCGGCGCCCGAGAGAGGGGCCGGAATTGACCTGTTCTCAGACGCCCAGAACGACTGCCGCTCCGCTGGTGGTGGGGATGCCGCGCCATCCAAAAGCCATACCGGTCTCCACATCCTCCAGTTGGCGCTCGCCGGCTTGTCCTCTCAGTTGTATGACTACCTCCAGGACCCGGGCCAACCCCGAGGCGTCCAGCAGGTGCCCCAGTCCGAGACTTCCTCCCGAAGGATTGATGGGGAATTGGCCGTCAAGCTCCGTGTCGCCTTCTTGCACCAGGTAGCCTGCTTCTCCCTCGCGGCAGAGGCCCAAGGCCTCCATGTGCTGCAACTCCTTGTAGGCGTAAGTATCGTCCACTTCCGCAAAATCGATCTCTTGCCAGGGGTTGCGTACACCAGCCGTGCGATAGGCCATCTCCCCCGACTTGCGTGCGTAGGTGGCGCCCTCCCAGTCTCTAGTCTCCAGCGACGGTGTTTCGTTGCACCAGCCCACTCCTCTGATCCATATCGGCAGGTCCGTCAGGTCCTGGGCCACGTCGCTGGAAGCGAGAACGACTACTATCGCGCCGTCTGCGTGGGAGCTGATCTCCAACTTCTTGAGCGGATGAGATACAGTCTCGGAGCCGAGAACCGTTTCGAGGTCGAGCCGGGCCCCGTAAGCTGCGGATGGGTTGAGGAAGCCGTTGCCCCTGTTCTTGACCACGACCTGGGCACATTGCGCCTCGGTGGTACCGGTGCTGTACAGGTAGCGGTTCATCTCCATACCGGCAATGAAGACGGGATTGGCTCCAAGCGGTCGGTTGTAGATCGGTTCCATCGCGTAGGCAAGTACATCGTTGGGCGTGAGCACGTTAGAAGCCTTGCTGTGTGCCTCGACCATCACGATATCCATGGCCCCCGTAAGCACCTGCATGTAAGCTGCAATGAACCCATGGATGCCGTCCCCTGGGATGGTGTGCACAGGTTTCAGTGCTCCCCCAATCTGGTCGGGGACGTATTCGTCGAAGATGCTGGTCCCCTCGTTGAAGTCTTCGGCTACACTGACGAAGCTCTCTATGTCGCGCTGCGGATCGACGCCTGCATCCTCGTATGCCTTGGCCGCCGCCTCATACATAAGCTCCTTGTAGGAGAGATCCGGTGTTATGGATCGGAAACCTGAGTATCCGACACCGACGATGGCTACTGCTCTCATACGGTGATCCTCCTCAATTCACTCTCGGGACCGAAGCGCACCCATCGAACTGGTCAACTCCTCTGTCCGCCGTATCGGCTTCACGTAGCGGCTCAATGCGGCAAGATCCGACAGGGGCAGCAAAACGGCTGGCGCTTGGCCAGCCGCTAGGTGTACGACTATGCAAACATTTCCCTCACAGGGTCCTCTAGCGTAGGTTGGCCGATCTCCTGGAGCTCGTACCGCACACGGTCGCACGGCCTATCGATCTGAGCTACTCTGCGCAGGTCTATCGGTGTAGCCACAACGACCAACTCGCATGGAGTGGCGTTGATGGTCTCTTCCAGTTCCTTCACCTGGTGAGGGCTATAACCCATGGCTGGCAGCAGAGGCCCGATCGTCGGGTACTTAATGTAGGTCTCCTTGATGGAACCAACAGCGTACGGACGGGGGTCGACCGTCTCAGCAGCCCCGAACCTCTGGGCTGCCACAGTGCCAGCCCCGAAACTCATCCCGCCGTGGGTCAGTGTGGGGCCGTCCTCTACGACCAGCACCTTCTTGCCTCGGATCTCCTTGGGGTCTTCCGCTGTGATCGGAGACGCTGCCTCCACGACCACCGCCCTTGGGTTTATGGACCGCACGTTGCGGCGTACGGAGCAGATGTCTTCGAAGTCGGCTGTGTCTATCTTGTTGATCACCACCACGTCGGCCATCCGCACGTTGGCCTCTCCGGGGTAGTACGCCAGTTCGTGTCCCGCGCGGTGAGGGTCTGCCACAACTATGTGCAGATCTGGTCTGTAGAAGGGTAGGTCGTTGTTTCCACCGTCCCAGAGTATAACGTCGGCCTCCTTTTCAGCTTCGCGCAGAATAAGCTCGTAGTCGACACCGGCATAGACCACGCCACCTCTGTCTATGTGAGGCTCGTACTCCTCTCGCTCTTCGATGGTCGTATGGTGGCGGTCGAGGTCTTCGTAAGAAGAGAAGCGCTGGCAGATCTGATCAGCCAGCGTTCCATAGGGCATGGGATGACGCACGGTCACCACTCTCTTGCCCAGGGTTTCCAGGATATCTGCGACTCGTCGCGTAGTCTGGCTCTTCCCAGCTCCAGTACGGACGGCGCAGATACTGATTATGGGGAGCTCAGATTGCAGCATGGTGGCCTTGGGCCCCAGCAGTCTCAGATCAGCACCCGCAGCCAAGACCTCGGCAGCCTTGTGCATCACGTAGTCGTGGGAGACGTCGCTGTAGGCGAACACCACCTGATCGACATCAAGTTCCTCGATCAGGTTCTGCAACTCCGATTCCGGGTATATGGGTATCCCCTCGGGATAGCTCTCGCCGGACAATCCCGGTGGATAGATTCTGTCTTCGATGTTGGGGATCTGCGTGGCCGTGAAGGCGACAACCTGATAGGCGGGATTGCCGCGGAAGTAGACATTGAAGTTGTGAAAATCGCGGCCTGCTGCTCCCATGATGATGACCTTGTCTGACGTCATTCCTGTCTCCTCTAGTGCGAGGTCGAACCTCGATCCTCTGTTCGAGCCAAGAGGTGTGGGGTTCTAAGCGAACCTGGACAGCAGGATTCCGAGTCCGTACAGCATGAGCAACGGGGTGGCCACCAGAAGCAAGTTAAAGGGGTCTGGCGTGGGTGTGACTACCGCTGCCACCACGAATATCAGCACGACGGCGTGCCTCCAGTAGGAGATGTATTTGCGAGTACTCATCAATCCCATCCTGGCTGCTACGTACATCACCAGTGGAGTCTCGAAAACAACGCCCATCCCCAACATGAATGTGAGCACGAAGGAGATGTAGGACGCGATGGTCCACTGTGGTTCCGCTATGTTCGCGCCGAAGCTCTTGAGATAGCCGAGAGCAAAGGGTAGCATCACCACGTAGCAGAAGGTCACACCCGCGAGGAAGAAGATGGTGCCGGGCACCGTCCCGAAGAAGACTAGATTCCTGAAGTATCTCTTCTCCTTGGGGTCCTCCATCGCAGGAGCGACGAAAGCAAGGAGCTGGAAGATAAGGTAGGGCAGCGCCAGAAGGACGCCGACCATCAGGGCGACCTTGAAGTAGGTGAAGAACAGCTCGGTGGGGGTCAGAAAGATGGGCTTCAGATCTCCCGCTGGCCGAACGAGGATCTGCATGACTTTGCCGGTGAACAGCACGCTTACGGCTGAAGCCGCTATGAGAGCCAATCCCGCCTTTATGGCGCGGTATCGAAGCTCGCCCAGATGCTCGGTCACTGCATACAGGAACTGCACGATGCCGGATATCGGGCTTCCTTGTCGACGCCAGTCCTCTCTGGCCGTCTCCAGATCCAGGGGCTCCAGATTCTGTTGCGATCTTCTAAGGTTCGTCAGGCTGAGCCACAAGGCTTCCACCCCTTCGGGAAGTTTCCGGGGTCCCAATACGATCAATGCCACAAAACAGAGCAGTGCTAGCCAGATGATGTCTGTCATTCGTCCTTCGCCTCTGGTCCTTCTGGCTTCTCCACTTGTTTCTCGACTTCATGATCGGCCTTCTCTTGATCTTGCAGCTCTGGTGTCACCATTCGCTGTACCGACTCCTGTAGTTTCTTCTCCATGGATGCAGGGTCGAGTGCCTCCTTCAGTTCCTTC
>CAYGQI010000012.1:9261-22313 GCA_964351925.1 uncultured Anaerolineales bacterium
CTCCTGTAGTTTCTTCTCCATGGATGCAGGGTCGAGTGCCTCCTTCAGTTCCTTCACTTCCTTCATCGGCCCGTCAGCGACGGATTGGATCTCGCTCAGGGCCTGTCGCCACTTCCCGATGTTCTCTCCCAAGTCCTTGGCGACTTGCGGTAGCCTCTGTGGTCCAAACACCACGAGCGCGATGATGAGAATAACTAGAAGCTCTGCGGGCCCGACCCCTGCGATGTTCATGTGCTCTCAATCTCAGTCTGCTTCGACAGCTGTTTGCTGGCCAGTGTGCCCAGTGCTCCGTTGACGAAGCGGCGAGAGCTCTCGCTCCCAAACAGCTTGGCCAGCTCGACTGCCTCGTTGATGGCTACCTTCACCGGGATGTCTGGATCGAACAGCATCTCGAAGACTGCGATTCGCAGGATGTTTCTGTCTATGGGCGACATCTGTTCCAGGGGCCACTCGGGCGCGATCTCCCGCAATATGGGATCAATGTCGTCACGGTACCTGAGTACGCCTTCCACAAGATGCTGGGCAAACTCCTCGCCGTCGGACTCCGCATCGCAATCCCGAAGCCGCTCCTGGAGAACTAGCGATGGGTCATGGGCGGCCAGATCGACCTCATAGAGAGTCTGGAGAGCCACTGCCCTCGCCCGGCGTCGGGCTTTCATTCCTCAGTTTCCTCGTGCGGTGGGGTGTCTACACCCGCAGCGATGACGTCGTCGATGTGCACATTGACCTCGCCAACGTGCATACCAAGCATGTCGTTGATGGCGCGTGCAGTTTCCTGCTGGATGTCGCGACCAAGCTCCAGCAGATTCACGTTCGGTTCAACGACGATGTGCAAGTCCAGGTAGACAACGTCATCTTCCACTCGCATCCTGATGCCTTCACCGAGGCTCTGCCTGCGCAAGAGTCGGCCCACGTTCCTGCTGAAGCTTGAACTCATGGATGCCACGCCAGTAATCGATAGCGCAGTCAATCTCGCAATGGTCAACAGGACCTGCGGGGCGATGGTGACTGTGCCGAGTTTCTCCTCCATGGGCCTACTCCTGTCCTTACAGCATCATGGCCATCATGCCGCCGTCCACGCCCAGGACCTGACCGCTCACATAGCTGGCCTCCTCCGAGGCGAGAAAAGCGACAGCGTTGGCTATCTCCTCCGCGGTGCCTGGTCGCTTCATCGGAGTCAGTTGCAGGATGTAGTCGATGAGCTCTTGAGGCAGGTCCGCGGTCTGGTCGGTGGGTACGTACCCAGGGGCTACTGCGTTGACAGTGACGTTGCGAGCTCCAAGTTCCCTGGCCACGGCCTTGGTGAAACCGATGACGCCCGCCTTGGAAGCTGAGTAGTTGGCCTGCCCTACCTGGCCGGCGACTCCGGAGACTGAGGTGATGTTTATGATCCGACCGTACCGCTGCCGTATCATGGGACGTTGGGCCGCCTTCGTGCAGTTGTAGGTACCTTTGAGGTTGGTCTCCATGACGATGTCCCAGTCGTCCTCTTTCATGCGCATCAGAAGAGCATCACGGGTTATGCCGACGTTGTTGACCAGGATATCAAGCTGTCCGAACTCCTCCAGGGCAGCATCGATGAGTTGCTTGGCCTGCTCTGTCTCTTTGACGTCAGCCTGGACGGCTACGGCCTTGCCCCCAGCTGCTGTTATCTCCTTTACCACCTCGTTGGCTGCGTCCGCGCTGCTGTTGTAGTTCACAACCACCTTTGCACCCAGGTTGGCCAGCTTGATGGCGATGGCGCGGCCGATCCCCCGGGAACTGCCGGTGACTACAGCGACGCGGCCAGTCAAGTCCAGCATTCTGCATCTCCTCCCTGCTACGCTTCACCGGCGAGCGGCCGCTGATGGACAGCGCTGCTCCTCCACTTGCCGACCGCGGAGGCGTCCCCTATGCATACCCTGTCCACGTTGCTGTCAATGTGCTTGATGAGCTTGCTCAGGGTGTCTTTCGGGCCAATCTCCACAAACGTCTTGGCGCCATGCTCGAGCATCCACAACACCGACGCAACCCACTGCACCGGCGAGACAACCTGCTTTGTAAGCTCCTCTCGGATTGCGCCTGAGCCCAGGAGGGGTTTCCCGGTCACGTTGCCCACCACGGGCGTGTCGGTCTCGCGGAACTCGATGCCGTTCAAGGCTTCGCGAAGTCCTTCAGAAGCAGATTCCATGAGGACCGAGTGGCTCGCTATGCTCACGGCGAGGGGGACCACTCGCCGCGCCCCCTGGTGTTGGACCAGCTCGATTGCCCGATCCAGGCCTCTCCTCTCTCCGGAGATGACAACCTGTCCGGGGGAGTTAATGTTGGCCACCTGAACGATAGTGGCTGTCTCCTGGCGGGCCACTGCGCAGGCCTCCACAACAGATTCCGCAGGTAGACCCAGCACGGCAGCCATGCCACCGGGTCTTTGCTCCCCGGCTTCCTTCATTAGCCTCCCGCGCTCACGAACCAGCCTCAGTGCATCTCCGAAGGAGACCTTGCCGGCGGCCACGAGGGCGGTGTATTCGCCCAGACTGTGCCCCGCTACTGAGGATACTACCCCTACCTGGTCCAGGTTTCCCATGGTCCGTAGAGTGGCCATGCATACGGTCAGAAGCGCTGGCTGAGTATTGATGGTATCGTTCAGTTCCTCCTCCGGTCCCTCGAAGCACAGCCTAGATAGCCCGAAGCCAAGAGCTGTATCCGCTTCATCAAACACAGATCGCGCCTCGGAGTACTGCGCGCAGAGGTCAAGGCCCATGCCTACGTACTGTGAGCCTTGGCCTGGAAAGACAAGGGCCAGTCTATCCGGCATTTAGATCGTCTCACTTCCTTGCCGCACCTGCAACGCTCGATGCGGCCGGAACAGAACAGCCCGTTGCTGGACGAGGAGATGAATCGAGCGCCTTGACATGAGGAGAACAGGCGAGATCCTACTCCGGTTTTGCTTTCGGCTTCACTACCTCCACACCTTTGTAGTGCCCGCACGAAGGGCACACCCGGTGCGGAAGGTGTGGTTCGTGGCATTGAGGGCAGACGATGAGGTGTGGCGTCCCTAGTGCCTGGTGGCTGCGACGTCCGCCTCTACGTGCCTTCGAGATCCTTCTCTTGGGTAGTGCACCCATGTCAAATGCTCCCGTCTTGCTATTCCTGGTTTATCAGAACTACGCTCATTGGGGGGGTCATAGCAGCTGCCTGAGCACCTCGAGTCGCGGATCTACGGCATCGGGCACGCATTGGCACTGCTCTTGGTTCAAGTTGTTGCCACACATTGAACAGAGACCTGCGCAGTCCCTCTTGCACAGAGGGTTCATCGGCATGGCCAAGAAGAGAGCCTGCCTAGCGACCTCGGTGAGATCCAGGACATGGTGCTCATCGATGGTCGTGGCGTCCTCCTCGGTATCGGACACCGGCAGCACGGCCCCTGTGTGTATGTCAACCGTTGGATGGAACTCCTCTTCTATCTCCAGTCGAATGGGGATGAAAAACGGCTCCAGGCAGCGGCAACACTCAAGCTGCACGGTCGTCGCCAGCGAGGCGGTGACCAGTATGCCGTCTGCCGTGCGGATCAGATATACAGTACCTGTTAAGGGCGACTGAACACTCAACTCCGCGTCTATGCCGGCGATATCGTCAGACAGCTCCAGTCGGCGTGCCGCACCTGTTGAGCTCTGTAGCAGCTGTGCGACGTTGATTCTCAAGCCCGAGTAGTCGGTAACTCCCATCCGTCCCATTGTCTCCGTGGTCTGGCGCCCGCGCGTTGCCACCCCGATGCCGTCACTTCGTCACGTGATCGCGCTCCGCAGGCCTGTCTCCCGGACGGGCTTCGGACGCCAGCCGCGCCATTCCCCCGTCCTGTTGCAAGACCTCAAGACCGTTGCGGATGGTGCTCTGGAGGGCAATGAGTTGGTCCTCCAGCTCTCCAAGCACCCTGATGGCATACTCGTCAGCGCCCCGCATCGTATTCTCAGCATTTCGCTTGGCTTCTTCGCCGATAGCCGCAGAGCGCTCGCGTGCCTCCTCCACCAACCCGCGCTCGTCAACAAGCAACTCCGCTTCTTCCTGAGCCCTTTCCCGGATCATGCGCGCCTCCTGGTGGGCGCGCTCGATGATCTGATCTCTCTCTTCCAGGATGCGCCTGGCTTCAGCGATCTGCTGTGGAATCGCTACCTGCATCTGATCGATGATCAGCAGGCATTCATCCTTGTCCACCACTGCTCCGGACGTCATAGGGAGTCGTCTGCTGTCATTCAGCAGTGTCTGTAGCTGATCGATGAGAAGCGAGATGTCCCGCATTTCGACCACCCCCCAACATTGACCTGTTCTAGTGACGCCCTAGCCAGCCCCACGGCTCGATGGACTACCTACGGAGTGCGTCGTCAATCGCGCATGGTTGTGATCTTAATGCGGTCGGTGATCTCGTCGCCAAGTTCCAGGATCTTGGCCTTGAGCGCGGTTTCCACGTGGGGTGGAACCAGGCTGCTGATGTCTCCCTCCAGCTTGGCCACTTCCTTGACGATGCTGGAACTCAGGAAGTAGTACTCCTTGGCGGTCAGGAGACAGACCGACTCGATCTCAGGGGCCAGCACACGATTCATGAGCGCCATCTGGAATTCGAACTCGAAGTCCCCGACCACTCTCAAGCCTCGAACGATGGCCCGCGCGCCCTTTCGACGCGCGACATCCACGGTGAGTCCATCGTAGCTCTCTATCGTTACGTTAGGCCAGCCCTCGAAGGCCGTCTCGGCCATTTCCAGCCTCTCTGCTGTCGAGAAGAGCAAGGATTTGATGGGATGGGCGTAGACCGCCACAATCAGGTGATCGAAAAGCTCAGCCGCCCTTCTTGCGATGTCAAGGTGCCCATTGGTAATCGGATCAAAAGTGCCCGGGAAGATGGCTGTGCTCATCTAGGCAGTACCTCCATCATTGGCGAGTGCCCACATGCACTCCTGCTATTATAGCACATTCGGACGGAGGTGGAAAGCCTGCGGTACTCCATCAACTCAGGTCGCCTTCTCCTCTCTGCCAGAACTGATACACCCGTGTGGCCAGGAGGCGATTCTGAGGCAATTGGAGGTTCGGGTCTTCCTCCCAGATCTCGCGGGCAACCGCGCGGGCCTCTTCGAGAACCCGGACATCGCTCAGGCGGGCCACCTTCAAGTCAGGGAGGCCGCTCTGGCGAGTGCCAAAGAACTGACCAGGACCTCGCATCGCCAGATCCTCATCGGCCAGCTTGAATCCGTCTTGAGTACTCTCAATGATCTTCAGTCGCTGGACACCGGTGTCACTGGGCGAGTCGGCGAGCAGCAGGCAGTATGACTGTTGGTCGCCTCTGCCCACCCTACCACGAAACTGGTGCAATTGCGCCAATCCGAAGCGATCAGCTCCCTCTATGAGCATGACCGTAGCGTTGGGGACATCTATTCCGACCTCCACCACGGGAGTGCACACCAGGATGTGCAGTTTGCCGCCGTAGAACTCCCGCATCACGGCCTCTTTTTCCTCAGCCGTCATGCGGCCGTGCAACAGGCCCAAGCGCAGGTCGGGGAAGATCTCCTCCTGCAGTCTGCGGTGTTCCTCCACGGCCGCCTTGGCCTCTATGTTCTCGCTTTCCTCAATCAAGGGACAGACAATGAACGCTTGCTGCCGGTCCATGACCCTGGCACGCAGGAAGGCATAAGCACGCTCTCGCTCCATAGGGTCCATCCATTTCGTGACGATCTCCATGCGGCCAGGCGGAAGCTCATCGATTGTGGAGATGTCCAGGTCACCGTAAATGGTCAGTGCTAGCGTCCTGGGAATGGGGGTGGCGGTCATCACCAGTACGTGGGGATTGTGCCCCTTCTGGCGAAGTGATGCTCTCTGAGTCACACCAAAACGATGCTGTTCGTCGATGGTGACCAGTCCGAGATTGTGGTAGCTAAGGCCTCCTTGAATCAGAGCCTGGGTCCCAACGATGATCCGGGCCTCTCCCGAGGCTATCTCGTCGTAGATCTTTGCTCTGCCGGACTGTGATACACTTCCGGTCAGCAGGCGGAGGTGGGAGGACATCTTGGTCATGCCGGGTAGCCAGAGCTCCCCCCAGAACTTCTCGAGACTCGCATAGTGCTGCTCGGCCAGGATCTCCGTCGGCGCCATGAGCACAGCTTGCATGCCGCTGGCCGCTGTGACCAGCATTGCCGCCGCTGCGACAACCGTCTTCCCCGAACCCACGTCTCCCTGGAGGAGTCGGCTCATCGGCTTGGGCTGCTGTAGGTCATCAAGGATCTCTGACAGAGCTTTCTCTTGCGCGGCGGTCAGAGCGAAAGGCAGGGACTCAATGAAGGTTCGGAGCATAGGTCTATCGATCTGAACGGGCTGGCCGGACCTTTCCTGCCATTCACGCCGCTGTCTCAGCACACCTAGCTGGATCATCAACAGCTCGTCAAGAGCCAGGCGCCGGCGTGCCTGCTCCAGCATGCTCCGGCTGTCGGGGAAGTGTATCTGCCGGATCGCTGACTCGAGGTCCAGGAGCTGTCTCTGCTCGCGTATCGCCACCGACAGGTGGTCAGGAAGCCGCAAGGTCCAGTAGTCTGCGGTTCGTTTGATCAGCCGGCGCAGCCAGCGGGCACTGATGCCTTTAGTGAGGGGATGCACCGGCACGAGACGCCCCGTGTGTACCAGTTCTTCGTCCATGGGCTCCCACGTGGGGGAGGAGAAGGTCAGTCTCCCAAGATACTGGTCCACCTTGCCACTAATGACGATCTGCCGGCCCGGCTTGAGCCTCTTTGCCAGAAACGGCTGGTTGAACCAAGTAGTCTCTACCTTCCCCGTGCCATCCGATATGACACTGGTGACGATGCTCTGGCCCCGCTTGCTGGCGCGCTCTCGCGTCTCCATCACCGTTCCGATGATGGTCACCTCGTCCCCGTATTCCAGCTTGTCGATGGTCTTGAGAGCGCTGTAATCGTCGTATCTGTGTGGGAAGAGGTACAGGAGGTCCTCGATGGTGGTGACGCCCAGTCGCGCCAGGCGGCCAGCGTAGGTGTCGCTGACTCCGTGCAATTCCCCAACCGATGATGAAAGCGCTGTCCTCTCGGTGGCGGGCTTGGCGTTCGTCTGTGGCGCATCTCTCGGTTCCACAGGGGGACCCTCGTCCATGGTGAACCCACCTTCGACCCCCTGCCACATGCTCAGCGCCCCATCGATGGTCTCTCGTCGCCTGCTCACGTCTTGGTCATCGTAGGTTTCCAGCAAAGCGCACGTATCGTTGACGAGCTGTCTCACAGACCCATCCACTGCGCTCTGCAGGGCTTCTCCGCGCCAGTGGGCAATGAACTTGCCCAGACCGCCGATCACAGCCTTATCTGTGTATCCGAGATTCTTCTCCAGGTGGAGCACCTTGTCCAGCTTCTCAGAGGGAGACAACGCGTAGTCCATCGAGCCTAGCCTTCTCTCCAGTTTCAAGCTAAAGACCTTCGTACACAAAGACGCCGATGGCGTCGGGTCCGAGGTGCGTGGACAGCACTGGCCCGTATGTCACGAGGTCCACGTCTTTCTTAGGGTATGCCGCCTGAAGCCTTTCCATCAACTCCGACGGTTCCGTGGCATTGGCGCCCCTGAGAACAGCTATCTTCTCCAGATGCGGAAACTCGGTCACGAATTCGTAGAGCTTGTCGATGCCTCCGCTTCTCGTTCTGACCTTTTCCAGCGGCAATATCTCTCCGTCCTCTATGATCAGAAGCGGTTTTATGCTCAGCATCGTACCTAAGAGGGCCTCGGCCTTGCCGATGCGTTCGCCCCGCTCCAGGTACTTCAGGCTCTCTACGAAGAATACCAGATAGACGTGAGGGATCATGGCCCTGGCTAGCCTGACTACCTCTTCGAGGTCTGCCCCTTTTCTGGATACCTCGCCCGCAGCAATGGCCAGGGTCTTAAGAGCCAACGACGTGGAGAGGGAGTCCACCACCATGATACGCCGCTGTCCGATGAGAGAGTTCGCGGCTTGTCTAGCAAGCTCAACAGTCCTGCTCAGGCGGCCGGAGACGTGGATGGACACAATGTCATCGTTGTTCTGACCCAGGCTCTCGTAAGTTGACTCGAAGACCTCCAGAGGGGGCGCTGAGGCAGAGGGAAGAGCGTCGGTTTTCTGAAGCTTCCTGGCGAGCTTCTCGGAGTCCATCTCCAGTCCATCCAGGAATGTCTCCCGGCCGATGTGGATGTTCAGTGGAATCACCGCGATGTCCAACTCCTTCGCCACACTCGCTGGTAGCTCTGCTGTGCTATCGGTGACTATTCTCACTCTGCCCATTGGGTGCGCCTCGTGCTCGAGTTGATAGGGTCATCTGTTTGTATACGATCAGACTCCGCTACTCCACGGACACTACGTAGTGGTAGTGCGGCTGCCCGCCTGCGATGAGCTCCCATTCCTGGTCCGGATAGTGCTCCCGAAGGTTGCTGAGCAGCTCCTTTGCCTGGTCCTCCGTCACTTCTTCTCCGTAGTACGCGGTAATGATCTCGTAGTCGGCGGCATTCATCTGCTCTAGCATCTGGAGCGCGACCTCTTCGATGGTCTTCCCTGAAGCCGTCAGATCTCCATCCACCAGGCCGACGAACTCTCCTTCCTTCACCTTCAGTCCATTGATGCTGGCCGAACGAATCGCCCGGGTGATCTCGGCTGTTTGGACACCGTGGGTTGCCTCGTTCATAGCATCGGCGTTCTTCTTCAAGCCGGCCTGGTAGTTGAAGGCCAGAAGGGCACTAATGCCCTGGGGAATGCTCTCGCTGGGCACCACGATCACGTTCTTCTGAGACAGCTCCTTGGCCTTCTCAGCAGCCAGTACCACGTTGTCGTTGTTAGGAAGGACGATGACGTACTTCTCGTTCAGGCCTTCGATGGCTTGGAGCAATTCCTGCGTGCTGGGGTTCATAGTCTGACCTCCGGGCACGATGGTGCTCACGCCCAGGCTGTTGAACACCCGGCAGAGGCCATCACCGGAGACAACAGCCACTATGGCTACGCCGTCCGCTACCTCCTCCTGACGAGGCTGTGGCGTGGTGCTGTCATCTCCCATGACCATGTATTCGCGATGCTGATCCTGCATGTTGTCGATTTTGATGTTGTGCAGCGTGCCCTTGGCCGAGGCGTAGCCGATCACGTCGCCGGGGCGGAAGGTGTGCACGTGTACTTTGATGGTGCTGTCATCGCCCACGACCAAGGCTGAGTCGCCCCACGCGCCTATGCGCCTCTTGATCTCCTCCAGATCCAGGCCCTTGCCTTGCAGGACAAACTCGGTGCAGTAGCCCCATTCCATTTTGCCTTCCACCGGCGCTCTCGCCGCAGCGCTGGGGACTGCTTCGAGGAACTGGTCAGTCTCCATCGGCTCTCCCCTCAGATGCCTTAGCCCTCCCTCGAGGATGACGTACAACCCTTGTCCGCCAGCGTCAACTACCCCGGCATCGCGGAGCACCTTCAGCAGCAGGGGAGTCCTGGCCAACGAGTCCCTGGCTCCGACGACAACCTGCTCCATAACCAGCACGAAGTCTTGGACTCCATCGTTCACAGCTGAGTGGGCTGCTTCGGCAGCTTCGCGGCCCACAGTGAGGATGGTGCCCTCAACAGGTTTGATGACACCCTTGTACGCCGTGGTGGAGCCCTCGCCCAAAGCTTGGGCGAAGTCCGCACCATCGAACTGCTTCTTGCCCTTCAGACTGCTGGCAATCCCTCTGAGCATCTGGGAGAGGATCACTCCCGAGTTCCCTCGGGCCCCCATCAGTGCCCCGTGGGCCGCTGCCTGAGCCACCGCGGCGGCAGAGTCGTCGGGCGTGGCGTTGATCTCCTCCAGGGCAGCCCGCATGGTCAGCAGCATGTTGGTCCCGGTGTCGCCGTCGGGGACTGGAAACACGTTCAGCGCATTGATGGTCGAAGCATGTCTCTCCAGCCAGACCGTGCCTGCCTGCAAGATCTTCTTCAGTTCTTGCCCGTTGCACAGAGTGATGGGCTGGGGCGCTCGTGTCGCGCCCGTCATCTTTTCCTTCGTCAACGCTAACGACCTCCGACCTGATTCAGCGCGCGTCCTCCTCAGTCGGCATCGCTGATACGTAGACCCTGCACGTGGACGTTGACCTCCGCCACCGGCACACCCAGCGTCTTCTCCACGTTGAACTTGACGCTTTGCATGATGTTGTGCGCAACCTCCGAGACCCTGACACCATACTCCACGATCACGTAGAGATCGATGGTTATCCTATCTGCCGCCAGCTCTACCTGGACTCCCTTCCTCGGGCTCTCGGAGGGATGCAGAAGCTCCGCCAGCCCGTCCCGCACGGTTCGTGAAGACATGCCCACGACTCCGTAACAACCCAGCACGGCCTGGCTGGCTATGCTGGCCACAGCCACGGGGGAAATCTCGATACTGCCCAGTCTCTGCTGTTCTGACATAGCCTTGCCTCATGAGGTCGTATGGTTAAGCCAGATACTCGCCCGAGAACACCAGGCTTCGCTGGTTTGACTAAGTTGCTCCAATATGGTATGCTTGATATTCAGTCAGCATTGTGTCGAGGGATAAGGTAATGGCCAGAAAATGCGACATATGTGGTAGAGGCACCCACTCCGGGGGCAGTGTCAGCCATGCTCACAACCGGACCAAGCGCACTTTTCAACTCAATCTGCACAAGAAGACCGTCAGCGACGGCGAAACAAGCCGGCAGGTCCGCATCTGCACCAGGTGTCTGCGCACCCTGGGGAAGAAATCCGCCTGAGTTGAGTCGCAACGTTGTCCGGAGCAACTCCATGCTCTCCCGTTGAGCCAGTCCCCACTGCGGGGGCTGGCTTCTCCATGTCTCTGTATCCATCTCCTATCACATAACACAATCGCCACGGCTCCGTTACCCTACCTGAGGGATTCTACTAGTGCACGTCGCTCAACTCCATCCCTCAGTGGAAGCTCGACCTCCCAACGTCAAAGCCCTCACAACAGTAATACTAGGCGCTATCACTTCGAAAGGCAATCCGGCTCGCAGGGAGCCCGGACACCGGCAAGAGTAGGCGTCGGGTTGAAACCAGGCGCCACATTGTCAGCAAGTGTGCTGAAGCACGTTCGTGAGACCAGATGAGGCCGGTTCTCCCTCAAGTGGCGCGGGACTTCAGTCCGCCGCCAGCGCTGCTAGTTTTGTGACTGCTCTCAAGCACTCTTGACCGCAGCTGGCCACATCCCGCATCGATGTCAATACCCCTGCGCATTCTGATCGTACTGCTGATGCTCAGGCGTTGCAGTTCCCCGTGGAAAGCCAACACCCGATCCTGAGCGCTGGGCTGCCAGGGGCAATCGGCAGTGGGGTTGAGCGGAATGAGATTGACGTGGCACTGTAGCCCCGAGAGCAAGTGGGCCAACTGGCGAGCCTGCTGGAGCGAATCGTTCACGTCGTGCAGCAGAGCATACTCAAACGTCACCCGCCGGCCGGTGTGCTCGACGTAGGAGCGACAGGCGGAGAGCAATTCAGACAGGGGATAACGCCTGGCAAGGGGCGCCAGAGTCCTTCTCAGTTCATCCCTGGGGGCGTGGAGGGAGACGGCCAGGCCAACCTGGAGACCTTCCTCGGCCAGCCGGTTTATGCCGGGCACCACGCCCGCAGTGGAGATGGTGAAACGCCTGGCCCCCAGGTTGTACCCTCGGGAGTCGGTGAGCGTCTCCACGGCTTGCCAGGTGGCATCGTAGTTGAGCAGTGGTTCCCCCATGCCCATGAAGACTACGTTGCTCACTCTCCGTCCGCTCTCCCGGAGTTCCCTGGCGAAATAGAGCACCTGCTCGGCGATCTCTCCCGAGGTCAGGTTGCGCACGTAGCCGCTTTGGCCGGTGGCGCAGAAGGGGCAACCCACGGGACAGCCCACCTGGGTGGAGAGACAGACCGTCTGCCTCCGATCGTACAGCATGAGGACGCTCTCGATGGTCTCACCGTCGGGGAGGCCGAAGAGGACTTTGCGCGTGAGCCCGGAGGCGGACGAGGTTTCCTCCAATGGGCTGAGCTTTCGGAGGTCGGCCATTTGCTCCAGTCTCTGGCGCATGGGCTTCGGGAGGTTCAACATCTCATCGAAGCGGGTGACCAGCGACTGGTAGAGCCATCCGTACACCTGCTCCACCCGATATGAGGGCTCGCCGAGGGATAGAACGAGGTCCGACAATTGGGAATAGGTCAGGTCCAGCAGGGCTACTCTTGCTTCCGCGTCCTGGGCAGCTTCGATCAGAGGTCTGTCACCCCTCTCCTCTAGTCCCTCCGACTCATGCCCGTGGCCAGGAACACGAAGTAGAGCAGCTGGGACAGGGCCTGAGCGAGCGCCGCAATGTAGGTCAGAGAGGCCGCTGAAAGGACACTCTGCACCCCCTGAATGTCGGCGGTGCCCACCAGACTCTCGGCTTTCAGCATCTGGAGGGCGCGACGACTGGCATCACGTTCCACAGGTATGGTCACAAAGGCGAAGACCACGCTCCCGGAGAAGAAGATGATCCCCACCCAGACCAGGCCCGAGAACTGAAGAACAAGGCCCACAAAGAAGAAGATCATCCCCAGCCAGGTTCCCAGGTTCACCATGGGCACCAGGCCTGAGCGCACCCGCAGTGGGGCATAGTCGGTCTGGTCCTGGAGGGCGTGCCCCACCTCGTGGGCCACCACGCCCAGGGCGGCAATCGACGGGGTGCGGGCGACCTGGGGTGAGAGGCGCAGTACCTTCTTGGAGGGGTCATAGTGATCGCCCAGCATTCGTCGGGCCGCCTCGATACCCACATGGCCGAGCCCGTTTGATCTCAGCAGCAGTTGGGCAACTTCCAGCCCGCTGATCTCCCTCATGTTGCGCACGCGGGAGTACTTGCCGAAGGCTGACTGCACCCTCCACTGCGCGAACAAGGCCAGCAGCAGAGCTGGCAGCGAGAAGAACAGGTACCTGATGTCGAAGTAGAACGGAAAGAACATGTGCATGCCTCCGCGATACGTTTCTATACCTCTCTAATTATACCAGAACTCAATGGGCACTGTCAATACCTGTGACTGCTGGTCCGTTATTATGGATCGCGCCCATACCGGCGCACAATCCTGAACGG
>CAYGQI010000013.1:0-2555 GCA_964351925.1 uncultured Anaerolineales bacterium
GTTGCACCATCTTCCGTTGCCGTGAGACGGTTGCCTGTCACCTCATCGTACAGGCCCATCTTGACCACGTACTCCAACGGCGGTGCGTCTGGGGGCACAGCGAGGTCGAAGAGCTGAACGACCATGTCCCCCTCTATCCAGCTCGACACTGGGTAGCCGAGAGTGTCCACCTGGTCCCAGACATAGCCTCGTAAGTCAGTGAGGTGAGCGAAGAAAGAGTACAACAGATCAGGCCTGATGGGTTGCGACACTCGCCAGTGGAGCAACAGAGGCAAGGTGTCGCCGGCGCTCACCTGCGACGCGAGCTCGTAACCAGTCAATTCCACTCTGCCGTCTATATAGACTGACAGAGCGTGTGTGGGCTGAAGGGCGCGAAGGCTTGACAACTCATAAGAACTCAGGCGATAGGCAACGAAGGCAGGCTTCCCCCGGGGATCCAGTTCAGTGTGGAAGACCGCAAGGTCAGCGAAGAACCGGCTGGCCAAGTCGTCACGCAGAGGTCCGGTCGCTGGGAAGACGTACAGCACGTCTTCGAACGATTCTGTTGAGGGAAAGATCAGCGTTTGTTGCCCGTCGAACCACCTGATTGCCCGCCGCTCGCCCATCATGAAGTTCAACGCTTGCTGATCCAGATCGGCAGCGAAAGAAGCTGAGACGCAGACGACCTCATTCTCGACGGACTCCTCCAAGAACCTCGCGACCGCGCTCAGATCAGCCCGATAGATGTCGCGCACCTCCGCGTTGGTTGCCCATACGGAGAAATAGTCCCGATAGGTCAGGCCCGCGTTCGATGCCAGCAGCAGAGCCACCGCCGCCAGCAGTGCGCGGCTGCCACGTGAGCCCCATTTGCACCGTACGCGATCCCATGCGGCATCTAGCGCGAGGGAGGGAAGAACGTAGATGGCAGTCAGCGAACCAATCGCTCTCAACGTCGACGGACTGTGCCGAGTGATGGCGCTGGGCACCATGTTGACGACCAGCCACACCAGGAGGAAGACATATTCGGGCGCTCGGATCCGGGTCAGGCAGATGACCAACCCCACGCAGAACAAGATGAAGGTCAGGGGATCGAACACCGGCCTCCCGGCGAGGTTGTACCGCCACTCGGGATCTCCACGGAAGCCGAACATGCCCAACACGTTGAGCACGTCCGTGAGCAGAGGTCCAGGCTGGCCGGCGAGGAGCAGGTTGAGGTGATCACTCAGATCCCTGGCGCGGGCGGTGGCTGCCAGGGGATGCGTCAATACGTGATACCCCATGGGCAGGAAGATGATCACCGCCACGCCCAGGGCCAAGAGGATACCTCGCCAGTGTTGGAGGAGCAGCGCTCTGCGGAACGGCAGTAGATAGAACACGATGAAGAGGACGACGGTCACGGGGACTAGGAAGCCCGAGGTGTAGGTGTAGAAGCTGCCCCCCAGGAATACGCCGGTCAGGAGGAATGGCAAGATCCCCCCGCGCCGCATCCCCACCCAGAATGAATAGAAGCTCGCCAGAGCCATCATCAGAAGAGTGATGGGGCGCAGTGCTACCCTGCTGTCGAAGACGTGCCAGAAAGACACGGCCAGCATGGCCGTGGTCAAGAGCGCAACTCTGCGGCCGAACAGCTCCTTGGTCAGGCGGTAGCTGAGGGCGACGGTAAGGATGCCGCACACCAAAGAGACCAGTCGCAGGGCGAGGAAGTTGGGACCGACTAGGAGAATGGACACTGCCGCCAGGTAGGGGAAGAGGGCCTCTTCGCCGCCGTTGGCATCGAAGAAAACGGGCCACCCTCCATCCAGTATGTCCTGGGCAAAGTTGGCCCCGAAGATCTCGTCGTGTTGCAGACCTGGGGGCGCGGCCTCGAAGAGATTCGCCCGGAAGAACGTAGCTGTGAGAAGGATGGCAATTAAGGCCGCCACCTCCCAGACCGCTGGAGACCGTGGCGCATCCCGAAGCCCTTTGACGCCTGTCAACACCCTCCCACGCTCACTCACGGCCAGTTTGCTCGCATTATGTCAATCCGCCCGGCGGGCCGCTACGGCGCACAGTGTGGGTTGACGACCCTGTAGCCACCCTGCAACTCCCGCGTCGAGATATCAAAGATGGTGACCATTGCCCGGACCGCCTGCATACCCTTTCCACCTGCGTAGCGTCCGCGCCTACCGCACCCGTACAGGCGTAGCCTCGAGGAGAATCCTGTCGCCCAGCACCGCTCCCTCGGAATCCACAATAGGGAGGCGAAGCATGGTCGTCAGGTCATACATGCCCGCCTCCAGGAGGTACTCACCAGGAGGAGTATCCGATTGCACCGGAATCTCGTACTCATCGACCACGTACTCGCCTGAGATCCAGCTACTAGTGGGCAGCGCGCCATCGCCGGGGATGCCGTCGCTCTGGCCCCAGGTTCGGTTCTCATCGTCGATCAGGTGGTTGAACACAGTGTATGAGCTCTCAATCTCGGACAGGGCGTGCCAATAGAGGGTCAGGCGCAGCGTGTCGCCGGCGGCCGCCTCCTGCTGGTCCAGGTCGTATCCCAGCAACTGGATGCTCTCACCAAGCCGAGCGGACACGGG
>CAYGQI010000013.1:2655-22188 GCA_964351925.1 uncultured Anaerolineales bacterium
CTATCCTCGGCAGCCCACACTCGACCCTGGTCATCCACCAAGCGCAACGCCATCTGGTACCTACCCTGTAGCTCACCCTCCTTCCTCCAGCGCAATTCCACCAGTGCTGCGCCCCAGCCGGCCTCATGCGGATTGGCCGTCAGTCCATACTTCAGCAGCGAGACCTTGTCTCCAAAGTTGGCACCCTCGGCAATCTGAGTCATCTCGCGCGTAGCTGTGTAGCAGCTTAGCCTTGTGCTCTGGCTGAACCACTCGTTCAGAATGGGGTAGTGCTGCTCGAAGAGGTACCCTTCCACCTGGCTTTCGATGATCCTGCCCAGTGCTTGGTGGGCGGGAAACCACAAGAAGCGGTGCTTCGCCAGGAGACTCTCCAGGTCGCGAACCATTAGCCCACGGTCGGCAGCCCACTTTTCGCTGGTGACATCGAGGGCTTCCTTGGGACTGAGGTACAGGTCGGGAAGCTCCCCGCTGTAGTAGGCCTGGAAATAGCCAATCTGCCAGGGGTGGACGGCTACGATTACATCTTCGGGCCGGGCCAGGGCCTGGACCTTCTTCACCACCGGACGATAGTCTTCCCCTGCGTAGCGCTCAAACGAGTAGAAGTCCGACAGAGGCGGAATACTGACCACGACCACCAGTAGTGCGACCACCGCCCCAGGCACCCGGAACCGTACCTTCAGCCACGACAACCCGGCGGCAACCAGAATGTAGAACGCCGGGACTGAGAACAGGAACAGGCGCTCTATGGCCGCCGCCGTGAATGGGAACCGTAGATTCACCACGTATCCCAGTGCGAGAGGGATGAACAGACACAGCACCGCATATAGCGCTGAGTCGGATGTCGGCCACGCGGCGTCCTCAAGCTGGCGGCCAGCAACAAAGCAGGCAATCGCACCCACCAGTGCAAGGGCGGCGAAGATCACAGCGAGGAGCGACAGCAAGAGTCTGTCCGCGCTCAGGTGCCCGACCGAGAAGACGATAAAATGACTGTACAAGTACGCCCACAGATGAGCGGGGACGTCGCCTTCTTTCACTAGCTTGTTGCCCACGTAGGCCACGAGTCTGGGCCCGGCGTACAGCAACCAAGGCAGATAGGCGAGCAACAGTGCTGCCTGCGCAGCGATCCATCTGGGCAGGACATCGTTGTAGCGCCGGAAACGAAGGAAGAGGAACAGAGTCTGTGCTGCTGGCAGGAAGGCAGCATAGTACTGGGAGTACATAGCCATCGAGGTGACCAAGACGTACAGGATCCAATGAACGCACCTCTTCGTCCGCGATGCCTGCTCTTCCAGCAGTAGGAGGAAGAGATAGCTGGAGGCGAGCACGAGGAGCGTGACCAGGGCGTACATGCGGGCTTCCTGTGAGTAGTAGACGTGAAACGGGGCCACCGTCAGAATCAGGGCAGCGACAAGAGCCGTCCTCCGGCCGAAAAGGCGCCGGGCGACCAGGAACATCAGGGGTACAGAGAGCGTGCCGACCCCCACAGAGAACAGGCGAACTGAGACGGCACTGGGCCCGAAGATCAGCGTCCAGAGATGGAGAATCAGGTAGTAGAACGGAGGGTGGATGTCAATGGCTGTGCGGGCAATCATCGAGGGCACGTCGGCAGTGGCGAAATACACCGTCCAGCCCTCGTCCCACCACAGTGGCTGAAAATCCACTCTGTATGCGCGCAAGATCAAGGCCAGTAGCGTGAAGGCCATGAGCCACACCATGCCCGGACCCTTCAAATGCTCGCGCTCCCCCACGTTTCCGCATCCCTGCCACTGCATGCCCAACTCCTCGTAGCTTCGATCATTATAGCATACAGCCTAGTGAAGGGCACCAAGATTCTGCCTCCAAGGACCTGGCACAGCCCACTTGAGCTTTTTTCGGTCTTGATGTAGAATTCGGCTGAACATCCAGCAGGAAGGAGGCGGGCTTCATGGAGGTGATTCTGCTGAAGGACGTGCCGAGGCTGGGCCGGGCGGGGGAGCTCCGCAGGGTGGCTCCGGGATACGCCCGAAACCATCTCATTCCCAAGGGGCTGGCCGTGTTCGCCACCGAGGGGGCAGCCAAAGAGCTGGAGCAACAGCAGCAGCTCGAAGCAAGACGCGAGAAGCAGCTGGAGACGGAAGCCCAGGCGTTGGCCGAAGAGCTTGAAGGTCTCACCCTGACCATTTATGCCAAGACCGGCGAGAAGCAGCGTTTGTACGGCTCTGTGACCAGCGGGGATATCGCCGAGGCCCTGGAGAAGGAAACCGGAAGAATCATTGATCGGCGCAAGATCGAGCTGGAAGAGCCGATCAGGCAGCTGGGAATATACTCGGTACCCGTGCGACTCCTCTCTGATTTGTCACCCATGATCAGAGTGGACGTACTAGGACAGGATGAAGGCGCGGGGGAAAAGGATAGTGGCACTGATGAAGGGGATTGATAGGGACTCACCTGAATACGATTTCGTGCGGCAACTCTTGGAGAACGTTAAGTGTATCGTCTGTTCTGAGGAGTACGACGAAGCCGATGTAGCCATCATGGGCCAACAGGAAGAACTGTGGATGCTGATGGTCTCTTGCCATCACTGTCAGACACAGGGGATCATCCTCGCCATGGTGAAGGAAGACGAACACATAGAGCTACTCAGCGATCTGACGCCCGAGGAATGGGAGGGAATCCAGGATCTACCGCCCATCAGCAGCGAGGACGTCCTAGACGTGTGTCAGTTCCTGCGCGACTTCGATGGCGACTTCGTGGGCCTGCTCACGGAGGATTTGGGCTCGAGCTGAAGCCGCCCCAGCAGCAAGTGACCAGCAATCGGTGGAGAGCCACAGCCAATGGGTAGTGGCTCTCTTTCTTTTCCAGCGCAGACCCATCGAGGCCATCCGAAGCCTAGTAGTCGCGCGACAACAAGTGGCGATTGCCGATGTGCACCCTGGTCAGGCCCACATCCAGAGCAGCCTGCTCACATTCCTCGGCATGCCGCACCGAGGTACGCGGCAGATCAGACATGAAGAAGTGGGGATGGAATCCGAGGAGAGAGTAGGGAATACCTGGGTCGAAGGAGGCGATGAAGCCCGCCAATTGTCTTACCTCTTGGGCATCCACGTAGCCCGGCACCAGGAGTGTGCTGGCTATCAGCAAGGGCGGCTCAGCACGCTCAGAGAATCGGGCTGCCGCCCGCGCGAAGTTGTGCAAAGTGCGCTCGTTCTTCACCCCCGTCAGAGCCGAATGCAGATTCCCGTCGTAGGCCTTGAGGTCGAACTTGATGCACCCCCCGGTGCCGAGGGCTAGATCGACGACCTCGTCGAGCAGTCTGGGCTGCATGGAGCCGTTCGTTTCCCAGCATATCCTTACCCCTCGCCGAGCAAGAATCTTCGAGGTCGAAAGCCCGTGCAACATCTGCGCTGACGGATCGCCGCCAAAATAGCACACGCAGAAAGTCCTGGCATTGGCCCTTGCAGCCAATTCCTTGGAAGTCACAGTTGCGTCCTGGGGAGACGTGTTCCTGAAGTGCCAGTTCTGGCAGAACAGACAGTTGAAAGTGCAAGCCCCGTAGAATACGGCCAGATTGTTGTAGCCGTGCTTCTCCCGCCCTGGGCAGACCCATGCAGCCACGCAGTTGGTGGGCAATGGATCGTAGTACCAGTGCAGAATCCCCTTGTCCGCGGTTCCACCCAGGTGGGCCAGCTTGCCTCCGCGATTGGCACGTAACCCACAAAAACCCCGACCACCTACGGGGATGCGGCACTCGTTTGCACACAGTCGGCACGAAGCGCCGTCAGGATCGCGCGGTGGCACCGGCGGCAACCCGAACTCCCGGCGGGAAGCCGCTTGAGCCTCGCGCGTGTGCGGCCCGGCCTTCTCAGGATGATCGCGAATGCAATCTACGCAGGCCGCCAAGCTATGGGACACCAGGGACGACTTCCCGCATACCCGGCATCGGACTCCACGTGCTTCCGTCACTCTTTGCCCCTCAGATGAGATGCGGCCACGCGACCCCCCCCTCAACAAGAAGAGCCGCCTGCGTCCGCAGACGGCCCCCTCAGCACACGCCTTTTGTCCACACCGCTGCTACGGTATGGGCTCTTCTTCGACCACCCTGCCGGTACGCAGGTAGGTTACCAGATCATCCTTCGCCTTCTGGAAGTACGCCATCAAATCGTCGTCTGTTTCTCTATTCATACCGATGATGCGTCTGCCGCAGGCAGGGCAGCCGAGTGACGCCTTGTAACTACCTGGGTTGCACCTCAGGCAGCCGCACAACCTGATCATCATCAGAGAGAAGGCCAGAGAATCCTCGTGGGTCTCTGGCAGATCTGCTACCCGGGTGACAAGACCCTCCCATTGCCCGTTGCCTACATCCGCCAGAGCCAAAACACTTTCGTGCGGAAAAAGCAACTCGGCCCTGAAATACACAGTTTTCATCTGGGCACTCACCTCTCATCAGTCATACACGGAGAAAACGCTGGCTGCGGCTGGTGATCCACGCAGAAGCAGTGGCTTGCCACCATCCTGCCCATACCTGTTATTCGGGTGATCTCCCAAGGCGCACAACACCGCCATAGCACCTGATAACTGTGCCTCTATAGAAAAATGGGGTGAGTCTGAAGGACCTCACTCCCACGGGAGAATCTATTACTATTTTACCAGATTTCCCTCCGGTTGTCAAGGCTCTGGCCAAAGAGATGCAATACGGAATGCGCGCTGTCCTACATATGGGGGTGTTCCGGCTGCGTGCATACTACTGCTGGGCGCCCCGCGATGCCGCCACCTCTCCGATCCATGGACACCCACGAGGCGAAGCTCATCACCGCACTATCCCGATGGTTCCAGGAAGAAGACCTGCGCGAAGCGGTGTTTGACGCAGCTTGGCCACAGTCCTTCTTCCAGTCTGTCCATGATTCCCGCGTAGTCCACCTGGCCCTTGCCGACCGACAGGTTATCCCTCACGCCTGGCTCGGCCTCACCATCATCATTGACATCCGCCGACGATTGTCATATGATCTCTGGGGCACCGGCGGCCTCATACAGCGGGCCGACAACGATTGGACGGTGATTGACGCTGAGCTTGACCGGACTGTGGCCAGGGCGACGCACCCCGTCATCTGACGGACTGAGGAACGATGACACTGTGACACGTAGAACGCTAGATCTGGGAGGCACAGCCTGGCGCTTCGGCAGCGTACCAGGCCGCCCCCTCGGATCTCGATCAGATGACCGGGCACAGGTAGAAGAATGGCTGCCCGCAACTGTGCCAGGCAACGTGCGCTCCGATCTCCTGGACCTGGGCCGGATCGACGACCCCTTCTTCGGCACCAACAATGAAGCCAGCCAGTGGGTGGACGACTACGACTGGTGGTACACGCGGCGCCTCGATCTCAAGCTCGGGGAAAGAGAGCGTGCCTTTCTGTGTTTCGAGGGGATCGACTACATCTCGGCCGTGTGCTTGGATGAGATCGAGTTAGGCCGTCACGAGGGCATGTTCTCCAGGCAGATTTACGAGATTACAGACTTGGTGAGCCACGGTTGGTCGGAAATAGCAGTGCGCATCTGGGGTTCCAGCTCCCTCCCGCAACGCCGCTTGGAGTGGTGGGAGAGGCTATGGTCGCCCCTAGCCACCGCTCTCGACCGCGGCAAGGAGCCCTTTCCCCACCGCTCAGCCACCCTGAAGTGTCAGATGAGCTTCGGCTGGGACTTCGCCCCTCGCATCAGGACCATGGGCCTTTGGGACGACGTCGCCCTTGTGATAACCCGGGGCGTTTTCATCAACGACCTTTTCGTACGGTCCTATCCAGAGGGAGAACGGGCGCGCATCAACGTAGAAGCCACCCTCGACTCTGACACGAGTCAACGGGTTGTCGCTGTGATCGAGGTACGCCCTCGTGAGAACATGTCCCCGGCGAGCTGGCGGTGGGAGTTCCCGCTGGCACTGGAAACAGGTCGGCAGATCACAGAGGTGGAGTTCGTGTTACCCGAAGCCAGGCTCTGGCAGCCATGGGACCGAGGAGAGCCTGACCTCTACGATCTAGAACTGCGAATCATGTGCGACGGAGAGGTGGTGGACTCCCTGCGCGAGACCTTCGGCATCCGCAGTGTGGGAATGGCGCCGAACCCGGGTGCTCCCAGAGGAAGCGATAATTGGACGTTTCTCATCAACGGCCACCGTGAGTTCGTTCGGGGAGCAAACTGGGTGCCCCTGGATGCCCTTCCTGGCAGGCTGCGGCGCGGAGACTACCATGCCGCCATCACCATGGCCAAGGAAGCCGGCATCAATCTGCTCCGCGTGTGGGCCGGAGGACTGCGCGAAAAGAAGGCGTTCTACGAGCTCTGCGACGAGCACGGGATCATGGTATGGCAGGAGTTCCCGCTAGCATGTTTGCTCCTTGGGCATTTCCCTCGCTGCACCAGATTCCGCAGCCTATTGGGCGATGAGGCGACAGCGATAGTTCGCCAGGTGCGAAACCACCCTTCGCTGGTCCTCTGGTGCGGCGGCAACGAGTTCAGCTATCGCCGCAATCGCAGGATTGTGGACACCCTGGAGGAGGTAGTCGCCGCAGAAGATGGCACGCGCCCCTTCCGCAAGACCTCTCCGGGGAGAGGCGACACGCACAACTGGCTGGTGTGGCACGGCAAGGCGCCCATCAGCGAGTTCCAGAAAGACAGCTCACCCTTCGTCAGCGAGTTTGGCCTCCAGTCCGTCCCCGCTGTCTCAAGCCTGTCGCGATTCATCCCCAGCGAAGACGTCTTCCCCCCCAACGATGGTTGGCGGTATCACTGCGCGCAAATGGAGAAGCTGCACCGATACGTTAGCCCCCTCTCCCCAAACACCTGGGAGGAATGGATGACCGCCTCCCAGAAGGCACAGGCGTATGGCTTGCAGGTAGCCATCGAGCATTTTCGACGGCGCAAGTACCGCACCAGCGGCGCCATGCTCTGGCAACTGAACGATCCCTGGCCAGCCATCTCCTGGAGTATCATCGACTACTATGGCCAGCCCAAACTGGCCTGGGAGAGACTGAAATCCCTCTACGGACCAGTTCTGGTCAGTCTGGAGTTCCGACTGCGTAGGTACGGGTCTGGGGACCTGTTTCGCGCCCGCGTGTGGGTTATCAACGACCTGCTGACTGCCTTCCCGGACTGCCTTGCGGAGGTGCAATTGAATGGTCGGGAAGTATACTCCACGGCAGTCTCGCTGCCTCCAGACTCCTGCCAGCAGGTAGGCTGGATCGAATCGGCCCTCGCGGATGACGCGCAGGAGCTGCTGGTGGTACTGTGGCACGACGGACAGGTCCTCTCGTCCAACGAATACGACCTCAGCTACTACGACCCGATGCGCGCCAGGTTGTTGGACGTACTGTATCATAGGATCGTGCAATGGTGGCGCAAGTAGGGATCTCCAGTGCCAAAGATCGATTCCCGTCTGCGATTCACCAGGTGATATGAGCTTGAGGAATGACACCGCAGTGGCTATAATAGCGCGGGAACTGTGAGATGAGGATCCTGGTTACGGGCGGCGCCGGCTACATAGGCAGTGTCACGACCGAGATTCTGATCGGGGCAGGTCACGAAGTAATCGTCTACGACAACCTGCTTTACGGCTATCGTGACGCGGTCCATCCGGCAGCCCTCTTTGAGGAGGGAGACCTCGCCAACAAGGACAGGCTCAGTGATGTATTCCGAGCGCATCCCATCGACGCAGTCATGCACTTCGCTGCGCATAGCATCGTCCCTTTGTCCATGAGCGAGCCCTTGCCCTTCGTCCGGGAGAACGTCACCAACGCCATCAACCTGCTCGAGGTCATGGCCATCTACACCGTGCGCCGCTTCATCCTCTCCTCGACAGCCAGCGTCTATGGCGACCCCGAGCGAATCCCCATCCAGGAGGACGACAGGCTCGCGCCCAGCAGTCCCTACGGCGAGTCCAAGCTGATGATCGAGAGAATGCTCCACTGGTGTGAGGTGAGGTATGGGTTGCGCTATGCCAGCCTTCGCTACTTCAACGCCGCTGGAGCGTCAGCGGAGTACGGAGAGGACCACAGCCCCGAAACGCACCTCATCCCCCTCGCCCTCAAGGTCGCACTGGGGCTGAAGGATCACCTTGATATCTACGGAGACGACTATCCCACGCCAGACGGCACCTGCGTCCGAGACTACATCCACGTGGTGGACCTGGCTGAGGCACACGTGCTAGCCCTCGAGGCGCCGGACCAAAGCAGCTGCGTGTACAACCTGGGCAATGGCCGGGGGTTTACCGTGCAGGAGGTAGTGGCCGCAGCCCGAGAGGTCACAGGGCAGCCTATCCCCACCCAAGTCGCCCCTCGACGCCCTGGCGATCCGGCGACACTGGTGGCCAGTTCCGACCGCATCCGGCGCGAGCTTGGCTGGGAACCACGTCACCCAGACCTGCGAGACATCATCGAAAGCGCGTGGCGCTGGACTCAAACGCATCCCAACGGATACGCCCCATAGCGGTGCTGCAGCGCCGTACAACACAGGAGGGGCTTGATTCGGTCCCTGAGAACCGGAGTGTGGAGCGATGGCCCAGATCGTAGACTACCCCCTACTGGCCCTGGTGAACCAGCAAGAGATGAAGACTGCTCTCGTCCTGGCGGCCATCAACCCTCGCGTCAGGGGAGTCCTCCTCCTGGGTCCCCGAGGCGCAGGCAAGACTACAGCGGCCCGCGGCCTGGTTGACCTGCTACCTCCAGTCCCGCGCAGCATTTGCCCCCAAGGCTGCGAACCGCGACTGGCCGCGATGTCCATGGAGTACGTCTGCCCAGATTGTGCCGCCAAGCTAGGCAAGGGTGAGGACATCACCTACCTGGCCCCTATGCAGCTGGTCGATCTGCCCCTCAACGCCACCATGGACGATGTCATCGGGGGACCCAATCCCCGGATAGCCCTCGAGCAGAGTCGTTGGCAGTTGCAGCAGGGTATCCTCTATTACGCCCATGGAAACGTGCTCTACGTGGACGAGATCAACCTTCTGGACGAGGACATCGTGAATTGCATCCTCGACGCGGCCTCCAGAGGATACTACGTGGTGCGAAGAGGACGGTTGATCGGCACTTTTCCTTCTGAGTTCCTGCTGGTCGGCTCCATGAATCCAGAGGAAGGTGTGCTCCGGCCACAGCTAATGGACCGCCTTGGACTACGCGTAGTGGTCGCACCTGTCCATGAGCCAGAGCGGCGACTGGAGGTGTACGAGCGGAACCGACGATTCGCTGACGATCCTGTGGCCTTCGCCGCAGGTTATGCCGAGGAGACCATGGCGCTGGCAGATGAGATCGCCAAGGCCAAGGGTTTGCTGCCTGAAGTGACCGTTCCATCAGAGATAGCAGGGTCCGCCATGAAGCTCATCAACTCCCTGAGCATAGATTCCCACCGGGCGGAGATTGTACTCCTCGAAGCAGCCCGGGCGAGGGCCGCCGCCGACGGAAGGAGGGGCGTGAACCACGAGGACATCGCCGCCGTGGCTCCTCTCGTCCTCCGGCAGCGCAGAAGCGACTTCATGGAAAGGTTCATGAAGGATAGTCTCAAGGAAGACGATAGGATCGCCAGTGGGGTGAAGAAGGTCCTCGGGATCGAGAAGAGATAGATGCGCCTGGGGATCAACGGGTTCTTCTGGAATCGGCAGGCCACAGGCAGCGGTCAATACACCCATCAGTTAGTGCGTGGGCTGTCCAAACTCCCGGATGGTCCGCAGTGTTTGCTGTTCAGGCCGGAGAACAGCGAGTGTCAAATGGATACCCCTCAGCCGGCGGAGAACGTGGAGCAGTACCTGCTGCGGCCACCGTTTGCCCTCACGCGGAACCTATCCAAGGTGTGGTTCGAGCAGATCTCCTTTCCGCGCGGCTGTCACAGCGAGCGTGTGGATCTGAGACACGTGCCCTACTTCGCATCGCCCATGATTGGGGGCGACAAGACCATAGTCACCATCCACGATCTGATCCCCCTCATCCTGCCGGCCTATCGCGGCTCCCCCCTGGTACGTGTGTACACACGGCTGGTCTCCGCCGGAGCCAGGCGAGCTGCAGCCATAGTCACCGATTCGGAGTGCTCGCGACAGGACATACTGCGCCTGCTCCGCGTGGAACCGGCCCGGACGCACGTCGTTCACCTGGCAGCGCAGGATAGATTCAAGCCTATCAGGGATGACCTTGTTCTGACGCAGGTTCGCAAGAAGTACAGTCTGCCTCAGGAATACGTCCTCTACCTCGGCGGATTCGATCAGCGCAAGAACCTGGGCGCCCTCTTCGCTGCCTACGCCGCAATGCATGCCAACCTGAGCAAAGGCGCGCCATTGGTCATCGCCGGCAGCACTCCCCAGCGAGACTCGGACTTCTTCCCCGACCCACGGCGCATCGCTGAGGAGCATGACCTGCGAGACTGGGTGACTTTCGTGGGCTGGGTGGCCGAGGAGGACAAGCCTGCCTTGTATAGCAGTGCCGTCCTTTTCGTCTTCCCATCCCTTTATGAGGGCTTCGGCCTGCCCGTACTGGAGGCCATGTCCTGTGGGACGGCCGCGCTCGTCTCCGACGCGGCATCTCTCCCGGAAATTGTTGGGGACGGTGCTTTGCTCTTCGACCCTCACAACACGGAGGAGTTGGCCGAGGCCATGAGCGTCTTGCTGCGCGACAAGACCAGAAGAGCCGAACTGGCCGCCCGCGGACTGGAGCGGGCCCAGCTCTTCTCCTGGGAGAAGACGATCTCGCAGACCCAACAAGTGTACAGATCCGTGATGGGAAGCGCCCAGTCCCTCGAGGAAAAGCCATGAGAGTCCTGATGATCTCCAAGGCCTGCGTCATGGGCAGCTATCAGAAGAAGCTGGAAGAGCTGGCCGCTTTTGACGACGTGGACCTGACCCTAGTCGTTCCGCCCTATTGGAAGGAGAAGGGGCACAGGATCGCACTGGAGCGGAGGTACACCGAGGGGTACGACATGGTGGTGGAGAAGATGTCCCTCAACGGCCATTTCCACCTCCACTTCTATCCGAATCTGGCCACTCACGTCCGGCGACTGAGACCGGAGATCATGCATATCGACGAGGAGCCCTACAACCTGGCCACTTTTCATGCCACGAGGCTCGCCTCAAGCGTTGGCGCCAAGCCCCTCTTCTTCACCTGGCAGAATCTCCTACGCAGATACCCTTTCCCTTTCAGCTGGATGGAGCAGTACAACTACCGCCGCTCTGCCCACGCTATCGCCGGCAACCAGGACGGGGTCGATGTCCTGCGTGGGAAAGGTTACGGGGGACCAGTAACAGTGATTCCCCAGTTCGGCGTGGATACCGACCTGTACCGACCCCCATCCGGCGAGTCAAAGGAGGACCTCCACCCTTTCCAAATCGGCTATGTGGGTCGACTCGTCGAGGAGAAGGGTGTGGATCTTCTGCTCGGAGCAGTGGCTCAGCTGGGTGGGGAGTGGCGCCTGTCCATCCTCGGGGACGGGCCCCACCGAGCCCGCCTGATGGAATTGGCAGGGGAACTGGGGCTGGGTGAGAGCGTGACCTTCGAGTCTCCTTTGCCAACGGGGAAGATGCCAGACCACTACAAGAGGCTGGATGCCCTCGTTCTGCCCTCACGCGCGCGGCCCCACTGGAAGGAGCAGTTCGGCCGCGTCCTCATCGAGGCCATGGCCTGTGGGATACCAGTGGTGGGATCCCACTCAGGCGAGATCCCTAACGTCATCGGCCAGGCTGGCCTGCTTTTCCCTGAGGAGGATGTGGAAGCCTTGAGGGCTCATCTGCGTGATCTGATGGTGGACCAGAGGCTGCGCCGGGCGCTGGCGCACAAGGGCCGGGAGCGTGTGCTTCGGCACTATACCCAGAAGAGCATCGCGCAGTCAACTCGCGGCGTTTATGTCAACATGTTGGCCTCGCCATAACACCGTGTCCAAGGTCTCCAACCCGCCTTTGCCAACGAGGGACCTTGCTTGCGCCGGGTCATCTGACTATAATAGCCTCGTACTATGCACGTTGGTCTGAACGCCCATCTCCTGTCCTCAGCGAGAAGCTACCGCGCCGCGGGCATAAACTGGTACATTTACAGCCTGCTGAAGCATCTACCCCGGGCAACTGATCATCACACCTTCACCGCTTTCCTTGGCAACAAAGAAGCAGGTGACGCTTTCCCGGGGGTCCGGACCAAGGTGTCGGTCCTCCCCACGGCCACTGCTGCCGTGAGGATTCTGTGGGAACAGGTGGTGCAGCCAGCGCAGCTGTTGACCGAAGGCATAGACCTGCTGCATTCCCTGGCGTTCGTCCAGCCCGTGGTGCTGCCGTGCCCGGGCATAGTCACCATCTATGATCTCAGCTTCTTCCTCTTTCCACAAGGTTTCCAGCCCTGGAGACGTCTCTACTTGAGATGGGGCACCGCCTACTCCGCTCGACGAGCGAGACGTGTGGTGGTTATCTCAGCGAGCACCAAAAGGGATGTCGTAAGGTTGTTGGGCGTGCCGGAGGACCGGATAGACGTGATACCGTGTGGAGTGGACAAGGATTTCCGGCCAGTGGACAATCCAGCACTACTCGATGCACTGCGCAAGAAGCGCCACCTCCCTCCCCGGATGATACTTTTCGTGGGCACCATAGAGCCCCGCAAGAACCTCACGACCCTGCTGGAGAGCTATGCCACTCTCAAGAGACGAATCAAGCCCCCTCCCCTGGTCATCGCCGGCGCCAAGGGGTGGCGCCACGAAGAGGTGCTTTCCCTGGCCAGCGAGCTGGACTTGCTAGACGATCTCCTGTTCCCAGGCTACGTCGCGCGCGAGGAGCTACCGTTCTGGTACAACGCGGCCGAGCTCTTCGTGTACCCCTCGCTGTACGAAGGCTTCGGACTGCCGCCACTGGAAGCTATGGCTTGTGGAACCGCGGTGGTTGTGTCCAACACCTCATCCCTGCCCGAGGTCGTCGGTGAGGCTGGCATACTGGTGGAACCCACCAACGCCGAGGAGATGGCCCAGGCCATGCTGCGCGTCCTCACCGACACGAATCTGAGAGAGGCCATGAGAGCCAAGGGATTGAAGAGGGCGCAGGCATTCACCTGGGACCGGACGGCCGAGGATACGGTCAGGGCATATGATCGAGCTGCAGCTTAGACTCCAACCTAGGAGCCGACGTGTTTGGCACTTATAGGCGCTGGTCCACTCTCGCTCTGGTGGTCACAGATGTGATTCTCATCAACATCGCTTTCGTGCTGTCCCACTACCTTCGCTACGAACTGCAGTGGATAAGGGCCGTGGCCGAGGCGTACTACGTACCGTTCAGAGCATATGTCCCCGTATCCATCATCCTGACCCTGATCCTGCTTATCGTCTTCAGGGCAGAAGGGCTGTACGACCGGAGACGAGGGTCTACGTGGCTGGACGACACCTACATCATCTTCACCAGTACGCTTGTGGGCATGGCGATCATGATCTTCATCTTCTTTCTCTACCGGGCCCATTTCTATTCCCGCCTCATTTTCTTCTACGCTGTGCTTCTCATCGGCACATTCTTGAGTCTCAGCCGCCTCATTGAACGACAGATCGCGGCTGCCCTCAGGCGTCGAGGGATAGGGGTGGACCGCGTGCTGATCGTCGGCGCCGGCGAGGTCGGTCGCGCCATCATGCGCAGCATCGTGGCCCGGCCTGACCTCGGCTATCGACCGGTGGGCTTCGTTGACGATGATCCCAAGAAGCAGGAAGGCAGCATCGGACCCTTCAAGGCTCTCGGCAGCACAGAGGATCTGGCCGCCATCCTGGAGAAGGAGGCCATCGGCCAGGTGATTATCAGCCTCCCCTGGATCTCGCACCGCAAAGTGCTCCAGATCATCTCCGAAAGCGAGCGCCGGGGTGTGCGGGCGCGGTTTGTCCCAGACCTGCTACAGATGAGCTTGAGCCAGGTGGATACGGACGTCTTGGAAGGCATTCCCTTGATCGGAATGAAGGAAACCACGCTGACGGGATGGAAGATAGCACTCAAGCGTTTCATGGACATCGCCGGCTCCAGCGCGATGCTACTGCTGCTGTCCCCACTACTGACCATCATTGGAGTTGCGATCAAGCTCGATTCTCCGGGCCCTGTGCTCTTCAGACAGACCCGTCTCGGTCGTGGGGCGAGGCCCTTCACCTGTTACAAGTTCAGGTCAATGTGGGAGGATGCCGAGGAGGCGAGGCCACAACTGAGCGAGCTCAACGAGGTTGCCGGGCCGATCTTCAAAATCAGGGACGACCCTCGCGTCACCAAGGTAGGAAGGATAATACGCCGCTTCAGCCTCGATGAACTACCCCAGCTCATCAACGTTTTCCGAGGGGACATGAGCTTGGTGGGTCCCCGTCCCCCACTGCCCTCGGAGGTCGAGGTGTACGAAGACTGGCATCACGAGCGTCTCAGGATCCCCTCGGGCATCACGGGCCTGTGGCAGGTCATGGGCAGAAGCGACCTTACCTTCGACGAAATGGTGATGCTGGACCTCTACTACGCCGAAAACTGGTCTCTGTGGCTCGACTTCAAGATCATGCTGCGGACCATCCCCACGGTCCTTTTCGCCCGTGGCGCGTACTGATCTGCCTGCCGCGCCGGGCAGAGGCCGAGTCAACGCTTGGCAGCATGCCCGGGCAAGAGAATCCTCAGTCGGAGCGTCATAGATGCCAAGGCTCGATCTGCCGGGACTGGTCGACATCCACGTCCACCTGCGAGAGCCTGGTGGAACGCACAAAGAGGACTTCTCCTCCGGCACCGCGGCTGCCCTCGCCGGGGGTTTTGTGGCAGTCCTCGACATGCCCAACAACACTCCTCCGGTCGTGGATCAAGAAACGCTCCTCCGCAAGGTCGAACTCGCCGCGGCGAAGGCCCGCTGCGATTTCGGCTTCTACATGGGGGCCTCCAGTGACAACGCAAGCAAGCCCTTGGTCGACCCTCATGTGGCGGGCCTCAAGATGTACTTGGACGACACATACGGACCCCTCCGTGTCAACTCTCTGCCCACGATGATGGCGCACTTCCAGTATTGGCCGAGGAACAAACCCATCGCCGCCCACGCGGAGGGGCTGTCCACGGCCATCGCCATCGGTCTGGCTCAACTGTACGACCGTAGACTCCACCTCTGCCACGTCAGCCGAAAGGCGGAGGTAGAGCTCGTGAGGCAGGCCAAGGAGAGAGGCGTCCGGCTCACCTGCGAGGTGACACCGCATCACCTGTTTCTTACCGAGGACGACGCGAAGAGCCTCGGTAGGCTTTCGCTGATGAAACCCCCATTGGGCACCCCACAGGACAACCAGGCACTGTGGGATAGCCTAGACATCATCGATGCGGTAGCCTCCGATCACGCTCCGCACACGCTCGCGGAGAAACAAGCAGACAATCCACCTCCGGGTGTGCCCGGCCTGGAGACAACGTTGCCCCTGCTGCTGAACGCCGTGAGCGAGGGTCGACTGTCTCTAGAAGAGGTCGCAAGACTGCTGCACCATGGGCCGGCTCGCGTCATGGACTTGAAGGTGCCAGAGGATGCCCACGTGGAGGTAGACCCTACCATCACCTGGTCTATCCGGGGAGCACAGCTCTACACCAAGTGCGGATGGACGCCGTTCGAGGGCATGACGGTGAAGGGACGCGTAATATCAGTGAAACTACGGGGAGCCGTGGTCTACCAGGATGGGAAGGTCCTCGCCCCTCCTGGATTCGGCCAGCCGCTGGTCTTCCTGTGAAGAGAGTCGACTACTTCCAGGGCATGGCAGGGACTTTGGCTGGCTGGGCGTAGGGCCCGGCACGGAACTCATCCCAGTACCCTTTGCCATCCACCACGGAATAGGCGAAGATGGCCTGTCCCTGACACCCGGCGCGCCTGGCCATGTTGATACGCGCCTCGATTTCGGAGAATGAGGCGTAGTCGGCGTGGATGCCCGCATACACCTGGCGCCCGTATGATTCCACCATGAAGTCCGCAACCAGTGTATTGAAGCGGTCGCGGCTGTTCATGACCGCCGTGCCGTACAGCATGGGAGCGATGAAGTCCATCGTACCCGACTTGAGCCACCCGCGAGAGTCCTGAAAGTAGCCGCCATACCCAGCGTACGTGGTGCTCCCATAGGTGACCCAGCCCCATTTGTCTTTGTAGATCGGCCACACGGCTGCCGACAAGGCCATGCCCGGCCGCAACGGCAAAACCTCGTCGTAAATGCGGCCCACCAGCTCGCTGACCTGGGCGCGCTGCCAATCGCCGCGGTCACCGCCCCCCTGCGCCTGGAAGAGTCGATCGCTCACGGGATCGTATGAGAAATACGGCCCCGAATATCGCACGTAGTCCAGGTGCAACCCATCCACGTCGTAGTTCATCACGATGTCGCGGCACACGGCCACCACGTGTTCCGTCACCGCAGGGTGAGCCGGGTTGGCTGCCAAGTATTGCTCGTTCAGTCCCATGGGGTTGTGGTTCCGATCCCACTGCACCCATTGGTTTCCGTACTGAGCATTGAACCGCTGAAACATGTGTTGTGGCGTGCTGCTGCTGGGAGGAGTCACACCCAGCCACGAAGGATAGACATTGACGTAGGCATGCAGCTGCAAGCCGGCGGCATGGGCTTCCTGGATGGCCAGCGCTAGGGGGTCCCAACCCGGATAGCGGCCCAACGAGCCCGTCAGCCTGTCGGACCAGGGCTCGTAGACAGAAGAATAGTAGGCGTCGCCATTACCTCTGACCTGAAACAACAGGATGTTGAAGTTGGCCGAGGCCGCCTTGCTCACAATAGTCCGCACATCGGCGGCCGTCTTGTACGACCAACGGGGAACCCAGAGGGCCCTCCCTTCGCTCAGCGGGGCTGCCTGACCAATACCGGGCCAGGTCTCGGCAGGAACGGGCTCTTCGGTGGGCAGACCCTGCTGCTCGCCCGGTAGCGTCAAGTACTCGGGATCCAGGTCCGCAGCGACGACGAACCCCTGCTCAACCGCTTCCTGCCCCGACGAGGCGACCAGAAAGCCCAGCACCGCCACCAATACGACCACACCGGCGCCTAGGACCAACTTCACCGTTCTTGACATGGGGTGTCGCTCCCTTCTTCCGTTGGACAATCAGCCTGGCCGCCGGGAATGCTTCAAGTCGGGACTTCGCCTGCGCGTCCTTGTCCTCTCGGCCGTCAATTCAGAAAAGGCTTGAGGTTCCTGCTGCGGCTGGGATGGCGAAGGCGGCGTAAAGCCTGAGCCTGGATCTGCCGGATGCGCTCTCTGGTTAGGCCAAGCTTGTCTCCCACCTGCTCGAGCGTGTAGTCCTCGCCGTCTTCAAGCCCGTAGCGCAAGCGAAGGACGCGTGCCTCGCGGGGAGTCAGTGAATCCAACGCATCCTCCACCCGTTCCCACATGATGGCGTCCGAAGTCATGGAAGACGGAGTCGGCGTGACGTCATCCTCGATGAACTCCGCCAGGGTGCTCTCCTCCTCCTCGCCCACCGGCGTCTCCAGGGACAAGGGTTGACCTCCCAGGTGGTACAGATCGCCCACCCTGTCCGCAGGCATCTCCAGTTCTTCAGCCAGCTCCTCGTTGGTCGGTTCCCGACCGAACTCCTGGGCCAACCGCTTGGAGACCCGGTTCATCTTGTTCAGCTCGTCAACGATGTGCGCGGGCAGACGGATAGTACGCCCCTGATCGGCCACCGCCCTGAGGATCGACTGCCGGATCCACCAAGTAGCATACGTGCTGAAACGGTGTCCTCTATGTGGATCGAATCGCTCCACGGCCTTGATCAGCCCCAGGCTCCCCTCTTGCATCAGATCAGACAGTGGGAGGCCTCGACCCAGGTATCTCCTCGCGATGCTGATCACCAGCCGCGAGTTGGACTCTATGAAGCGTGCACGCGCGCGATCCCCTTCGTCCACCTGCCGTTCGAGCCGCTGCTTCAGATCTCCGCTCAGCTCGCCGCGCGCAAGTCGTGCCTTCGCGGCCTCTCCTTCTCTCAGGGCCAGGGCCAGATCCCTCTCCTCGTCAGCGGTGAGCAAAGGGATGGTTCCCACTTCCTTCATGTACAGAGAGATGACGTCGTCGCTCTCGATACCGGCGAGGGAATCCTCGTCCAGCGTTTCCTCGATGTCGTCCTCAAGCTCTTCGGCGACAATCGCCTCCTCTTCCTCGTCCTCTAGTTCTAATGCTCTTACGCTCATTTCTTTCCCCCTGAAACAGTTGCCTGTGCAGACAACCGTATGATTTCTGACCACAACAGACGGCTCCGTTGGATGCGCCACCGCCGACTGGCTACCAGATCAATCCTTGCTCCGGCAATGCACCTGGAAGAACTTCGGCACGAACCTATCCAACTGCTTCCTCTCCAACCTGTAGTAAACACGGAGGCCGTCCTTACGGAAGGCGACCAAACCCGCATTCTCCAACACTCGGTAATGGTGGGACATGGCTGGCTTGCTCTTGCTGAAGACGCAGTCGAAATCACCGCATCCAAGCTCCTCGCCCAGCAGGAGCATCCTCACTATCTCATAGCGAGTTGGATCCGAAAGGGCCTTGAACACCCTGACCGCCTCTTGCGAGAAACCGGAATGCATGACCAGCCTCACGTAACTATTTCCATATTTTTAGAATTGCTTAACTATGATACACCCAAGCTGCCTCCATGTCAAGTCCAGCCGTACCTGGAGAGCGGCGTTCAGCTCTGAATAGACAACTTGTCCTCGTAAGATCTCGTGATTTCTCACTCTCTGTCACTCTTTCGCCCACGAACAAACAAAAAGGCGTTGGTGAGATGCCAACGCCATCATTGACCCACACCAGTGCTCCGGTCAGTACATGTACTTCCTCCAAATCTCGTGGCCTTGCATCTTACCCAACAACACTACAGCTGCATACCGCGGCACGGCAGGTCGTTCCCGCAGGCCCATGCCTGACTCCTCCGGCCGGCGATCTCCCTTGCGCTGATTGCAGGGTATACAAGCCGCCACCACATTCTCCCAGCTGTGCTGTCCACCCCGGGAGCGGGGCAGAACGTGATCCAGCGTGAGTTGTGCTTTGGGCGGCTGTGCTCCGCAGTACTGACACTTGTATTGGTCCCGCGCCAAGATCGTGCGCCTGGTTAGTGGAATGAGCAGCCGATGAGGGACTCGCACGTAGTACACGAGCCGAATCACCAGCGGCATATCCAGCGCCAGATTCTCCGACCGGATTCTGGCCTCGGCAGCCTCCACGACCTCAGCCTTATCCTTGAGAAGCAGGATAATGGCTCTTCTAAGCGAGATGATATGTAAAGGCTCAAAGGTGGCGTTGAGAACCAGAACGCCGCCCGAGAGCCTACCTTGCCCTCCGGCGAATTCTCTCACCCCCTCCATGCAAGAGACGGACCGGACAGGGCCCGTCCCTCAGGTCATGTATACAGGGGAGGCAGGACTTGAACCCGCAGCCTACGGTTTTGGAGACCGTTGCTCTGCCAAGTTGAGCTACTCCCCTGCGCCCTCGCCATGGAGTCCACAACCCCAGCCCAAGAAGAGAAGCTGAGTTCCCAGCTAGCTCGCGGTCTCGGCCTAGGCAGGACACTCCATTCCGTACATCCTACCACAAGTCGCCAAGTTTTGTCAAGTAGACAT
>CAYGQI010000014.1:0-16599 GCA_964351925.1 uncultured Anaerolineales bacterium
ACTAGGGGAAGAACGAGCAACCTTCGGATCACGTACGGTAGCAAATCAAGATCCCTTCCAGTGCCCCCTCAGCGGGACAAGACGCCTAGGCGCCCTGCCAACGGGTAGGATCCCTCTCGTACTATACCGATCTCGTGCCCCGCAGGTTCACACGCTTGTCAGTTCACGCGCCAGCACGCCGCCCAGTGATCCGGGGAAACCTCCTTGAACTCCGGCTCCTGTTCCTCGCAGACGTCCATCTTCACAGGACACCGCGTCACAAAGTTGCAGCCTACCGGAGGGTTCGCCGGACTGGGTAGGTCGCCAACGAGGATGATCCTCTTCCTCGTCTCCTCCACGACTGGGTCGGGGATGGGAACCGCTGACAGCAGGGACTGCGTGTAGGGCTGCAGCGGGTTGTTGTAGAGCTCATCCTTGTCCGCGATCTCAAAGATCTTGCCCAGATACATCACAGCTATGCGGTCGCTGATGTGCCGCACCACGCTCAGGTCATGAGCGATAAACAGGTAGGTCAACCCCAATTCTGCCTGGAGGTCTTCCAGCATGTTGATGATCTGCGCTTGAATCGACACGTCCAAGGCGGAGATCGGCTCATCCGCGACGATGAAACTCGGGTTCAGCGCCAGGGCCCTGGCTACCCCGATCCGTTGGCGCTGCCCGCCACTGAACTCGTGAGGATAACGATTTACGAAATATGGGTTGAGCCCCACGACTCGCAGCAGTTCTTGCACCCGCTCTCGCTTGGCCTTCCCCCTGGCCGTGCCATGCACTTCCAAGGGCTCACCGATGATGCCACCCACCGTCATGCGAGGATTGAGGGAAGCGTATGGGTCCTGGAAGATCATCTGCATCTCGCGTCGCATCGCTCGGAGCTTCTGGCCCTTCAGCGTGGTAAGCTCCACGCCCTCAAAGATGACCTCGCCGCCGGTTGGACGATAGAGCTGGAGTATGCACCGTCCCACCGTGGTCTTGCCAGACCCACTCTCGCCCACGAGGCCGAAGGTCTCACCACGTCGAATGAAGAAACTGACATCGTCCACGGCCTTGACGTCTCCGACGCGCCTCTGGAACACCCCGCGCTTGATGGGGAAGTACATCTTCAGGTTCTTGACCTCAAGCAAGACGTTGTTCTCGCCAGCCATTATCGCTTCCTCTCTTCTCTAACGTCGACCCAGCACGCCACCTCGTGTCGAGGAGTCACCGTCCTCAACTCCGGCCGTTCAGCACAGCGATCGATCTTGTGGCCACAACGAGGCGCAAAGGGACAGCCTGTCGGCAGGTCGATGAGGTCAGGTGGGAGTCCGAAGATAGGAGTCAACTTCTCCTTCTTCTTCATGTCGAGCCGAGGCACCGAGCCCAACAACCCCAGCGTGTACGGGTGCCGTGGATCTCCGTACAGATCCTTCACGTCTGCTGACTCGATGATGAAGCCGGCATACATGACACACACCCGATCCGCTATCCCGGCAACTATGCCCAGGTCATGCGTGATCCAGATGATGGCCATGCCGATCTCGTCCCTCAGCTCCTTCACCAACTCGATGATCTGCGCCTGTATCGTCACGTCAAGAGCTGTGGTGGGTTCGTCCGCGACGAGGATCTGGGGATTGCACGACAGGGCCATGGCGATCATCGCCCTTTGTCTCATCCCACCGCTGAACTGGTGGGGATAGTCGTCCAACCGATCCTCAGCCTGGGGTATCTGCACCAGCTTCAACAGCTCCGCCGTCCTACCCCGAGCCTCCTTCTTGTTCATACCCATGTGAAGCGTCAGAGCCTCGCTGATCTGCTGGTGGATGGTGAGGACGGGGTTGAGCGACGTCATAGGATCTTGAAAGACCATGGCTATCTTGTTCCCTCTGATGGAGCGCATCTCGTTGTCACTCAGCTTCATCAGATCCCTGTCTTCGAAAATGACCTCGCCAGCCTCGATCTTGCCCGGCGGTTGCGGTATCAGCCGCAAGATGGAGAGCACGCTAACGCTTTTGCCGCACCCGCTCTCTCCCACCAGGCCCAGCGTCTCCCCCTCATTGACCAGCCAGGACACTCCGTTCACGGCTTGCACGACACCATCGTCAGTATAGAACCGCGTCTTCAGATCTCGCACCTCAAGTAGAGCCACTTCTTACGCCTCCTTACAAGTGTCCTCTCCAGCAGCGTTGCCTGTGCCTAAGGCACGAGCGCCGCTCTCTCCGCGCCCTGCCAGCCGGAGTGGCACGCTGTCGTTCAAGGCAGAACTATAGGGCATTGAGAGCACGTTGTCAAGTCGATGGAAGGCCGCTCCTACGCGGCGTCACGAGACCAGACGACTGCCTTTTCCGCAGCTGGGGAGAGGCTCACCCTGGGCATGTCCACCCAGCACGCGACCAGGTGATCGGACCCGACTTTGCGGGCTTCGGGCATGGTCTGTGAACAACGACCTATGGCGTAAGAGCACCGTGGGTGAAAAGGACAACCCTGGGGTAGGTTCACCTGGTCAGGAGGGGAGCCCACAATCGGCCTCAGAGGTTTCCTCGCGTCGTCATCCAGCCTCGGCACCGACGCCAGCAGACCCAGCGTGTACGGATGGCGCGGATCCCTGTACAGATCCCTGACCTCAGCCGACTCGACTATGTACCCGGCGTACATCACCAGCACGCGATCAGCCAATCCAGCAACAATGCCCAGATCGTGCGTTATCCACAGGATGGACAGGCCTCTTTCCTGCTTTAGCCTCCTCACCAGGTCCAGTATCTGAGCCTGGATGGTCACGTCCAGGGCTGTGGTCGGCTCATCGGCGATCAAAAGATAGGGATCGCAAGACAGCGCCATGGCGATCATGGCTCTCTGTCTCATCCCGCCGCTGAATTGGTGTGGATAATCGTCGATGCGCTGCTCGGCCTCGGGAATGCCCACGACTCTCAGGAGTTCGATGGTCCTCGTCATCACCTCCTTGGGTCCCAGCCCCATGTGGAGTTCCAGGGACTCAGCGATTTGCGCACCTATGGTGAGTACCGGATTCAGAGATGTCAGCGGATCCTGGAATATGACCCCTATCTTGGCTCCACGTATCTCACACATCTCCTGAGCCCCGACGGACCGGAGATCGCGTCCCTGGAAGAGCACTTGACCACTGACGATCTCCCCTGGTGGTGCAGGTATCAGGCCCACGACAGACAGCGCGGTGACGGTCTTGCCACACCCACTCTCGCCAACGATGCCGAGGGTCTCCCCCTCCCTGATCGAAAAGGAGACCCCATTCACAGCACGAACTATGCCATCAGCGGTGTGGAACCGAGTCCTGAGGTCTTTGACCTCCAGCAAGAACGAGCCACTCACAGTCTACTCCCGTAGATAGCACGTCAGACGGTTGAGTGCACCACTGGGGATTCTGGGATACGGACGAAGGCTGGGCATGACAAGACGCGGAACGAACCCTCCTGGGGCCCGCGAGCAAGGGGCCGGATAGGCCAGATGACGCCCAACACGACCACTGCGCCCCAGAGCTCAGTGTTGAATCGACAGATAGTACAGAGCAGACGACTGCCCCGCCATCACCAGGCGTCGCGTCCACCCGTTCTCGCCGCCGTTCAGGGACGGTGTGAGGATCATACGAGCAGACACCAGGAGATCGACTCCCCAAGACAAAGCCTCAGTCCACCAATGGCGCACCCAGCCAGACGTGGAAGATCCCCGCCGGGACCGCTCCCGAAGACCGAGCCTGATATTGCTCCACACCCGGTCCGGTGGCGTGGCGTCGGCGGCCCAATTCCGCAATGCCCTCTCCACCAACACGTCCAGTTCGTCTCTCATCTTGCACCTCGCCTCTGTTCGTCGTGGGTCACGGCGACAGAAGTTCATATGCCACTTCTCTGGATGTCGTCAAGTCCGCGCTCAGCTTGCGCTTCAGAGCCTTGCGCGCGTTATGGAGTCGTGACTTGACAGTTCCCACAGGGCAGTCTAGAACGTACGCGATCTCGACCAGGCTGAAGCCCTGCATGTAGAACAGCACGACCACGACACGCTGAGCCATGCTGAGCGACCTTATCGCCTCATCCAAGACCTGCATCAGTTCGTGCCTCTCGAAAGCCCGTTCGGGTGAACTTCGTGGCAGAGACAACAGACGGTCAAACACTTCCTCGATGGACACCAACGGGAGGCGCTTCTTCGCCGACCAGTTGTAGCTCAAGTTCACTATGATCCGATGGAGCCATGGCCTCAGAGAAGAGCAGGCGTCGACGCTGTCGATGTGATCGTATGCTCGGAGAAAACAGTCCTGGAGAAGCTCCTCTGCAGCGCCCTGGTCCCTGGCGATGGCCAATGCGGTCCTGTACAGCTCATTCTTGTACTTGTGGTACAACGCCTCGAAGGCTGCCAGGTCGCCGTTCTGAATCCTGGGCACGAGCTCTCTATCGTCAAGCATGAGGCGCCCCTTCTACACACTCACACCAGAAACGACCCCGCAAGGTTCACTCTTCCAGAAAGTGCTCTCCATGCCATCTCAGGTTGGGCTTGCGCGCGGCCCCTACTTCATCAAGCCTTCCCACAGGCGTGGTTCGAGGCGCACCGAGTACCGCCTCTGGATCCCTCTGCGCCTCCCCGGCTATCTGGCGCATGGCCGCGACGAAGGCATCAAGGGTCTCTATACTCTCCGTCTCGGTAGGCTCGATCATCAGCGCCTCGTCCACGTTAAGAGGAAAGTAGACGGTCGGAGGATGAAAGCCCAGATCGATGAGCCTCTTGGCGATGTCAACCGTGTGAACACCAAGCTTCGCCTGCGCTTTGCCAGAAAACACGCATTCGTGAAGGCAGTTGCGATCATAGGGCAGGTCGTAGTAGCCCCTGAGCTGACGGAGTATATAGTTCGCGTTCAGAACCGCGTTTTCCGCCACCTCCCTAAGCCCGCTTTCCCCCAGGGACCGAAGATAAGCATAGGCCTTCACCATCACTCCGAAATTGCCGTAGAAGCCGCTGACTGGTCCTATCGATCGGGGCCGATCATAGTCGAGGTAGTACTTCGCATCTTGGGCCTCAGCCCCTCCTGGTTCCCGACAGGCAACATCTGGCGTCGGCAAGAAAGCGCTGAGCTCGTCAGTCACGGCCGTGGCGCCGCCCCCCGGTCCCCCACCTCCGTGCGGAGTACTGAACGTCTTATGCAGGTTCAGATGCAAGACATCTGTGCCCAACTCCCCAGGCTTCGCGATTCCGAGCAAAGCGTTCATATTGGCCCCATCACAGTAGATTAACCCCGCTCTGCTGTGGACGATCTCAGCGACCTGAAGGATGTGCTCCTCAAACAGCCCCAGCGTGTTAGGATTGGTGAGCATCAGGCCTGCAACGCTCTGATCCATGAGTCTGTCCAGTTCGTTGACATCGATGTTCCCGCGCTGGTCGGACGGAACGGTCGCCACCCTGTAGCCACACATGGCAGCACTGGCTGGATTGGTGCCGTGGGCAGAATCCGGTACAAGAACGGTGGTCCTGCCCTCCTCTCCACGTTCCAGATGATAGGCCCGCATGATCAACATGCCGGTCAGTTCCCCATGAGCACCAGCCACCGGTTGAAGACTGACTGCAGGTAGACCTGTGATCTCGGCCAGGTAGTTCTGCAACTCATACATCAGCTGCAACGCCCCCTGCACGGTCGATTCATCCTGCCAGGGGTGAATCTGGGTGAATCCGGCGTAGCGAGCTACCTCTTCGTGCATCTTGGGATTGTACTTCATCGTACACGAGCCAAGCGGATAGAACCCGGTGTCAACGCTGAAGTTCAACTGGGAGAGACGCGTGAAGTGTTGGACCACCTCTCTCTCAGTCAGCTCGGGCAGGGGCAGCTCCTCACGCAACAGATCCACGGGCAGCCCGCTCGCTGGTACATCCAACTCCGGCAGGCTGCAGCCCGCTCGCCCAGGCGAGCTCAACTCGAATAGAAGTGGTTGCATCATCCCTCTTCAGCGATCTCCTTCAGTGCCTCGACCAGCCCGTCTATTTCATCTTTGGTGTTCATCTCGGTGACGCAGAACAGGAGGCAGCTGGTCAGGTCTGGATAATCCGCCGTGAGATCATAGCCGCCGATAATGCCGCGGTCCCATAGTCTTCCATTGACTACGGAGGGAGACAGAGGAGTCCGGATCACGAACTCTTTGAAGAAACTCGCCAGAGGCCTCTCATATCCATGCAGAGCTGCAATTCTCTCAGCGGCGTAGTGAGCCTTGTGGTAGCTCAACTCGGCGACCTGGCGAAGGCCTTGCTTGCCCATCACGGCCATGTAGACGGCGGCCGCCAGGGCCACAAGAGCCTCGTTGGAACAGATGTTGGAGGTGGCCTTCTCCCTCCGGATGTGCTGCTCCCGCGGTTGCAGAGTGAGCACGAAGCCCCTCCGCCCATTCGCGTCCGTCGTCATGCCCACCAGCCGCCCGGGCATCTGCCGCAAATACTTCTCGCGGCAGGCAAAGAGCCCCAAATAGGGGCCTCCGTAGCTTGGGGGACTGCCCAGGCTCTGGCCCTCGCCCACCACAATGTCGGCACCGAGATCGCCCGGGGCTTTGAACAGCCCCAGGGCAATGGGATCGACGGAGACCACGAGAAGCGCGCCCACAGCGTGCGCCAAGTCACTCAGAACGGCGAGATCCTCGAAGCAACCAAGGAAGTTGGGGTTCTGAACCAAGAGAGCCGCCACCCCATCATCGAGCAGTCCCTGGGCATGAGAAGCATCGACGCTCCCGTCTTCGGAGCGTCGGACTTCCTGTATCTCGATGCCCATTCCCTGCGTGTAAGTTCTCAGCACACCCCTGTGGGTGGGATGAGAGCTCGATGCCACCAGTAGCTTGTACCTGCGGGTGACCCGAGCGGCCATCAGACCAGCTTCGGCTAGCGCCGTAGCTCCGTCATACACAGATGCGTTGGCCACGTCCATGCCCGTCAACGCGCAGACCATTGTCTGGAACTCGTAGATCGAGGTCAGCGTGCCCTGGCTGACCTCTGGCTGGTAAGGAGTATAGGCGGTGTAGAACTCCCCTCGTCTGACAATGTGATCCACAACCGAGGGGATGAAATGGTGGTAGGAACCTGCACCTAGGAAACACGGGTGATGGTCGAGGTCAGCATTCCTCTCAGCCAGGCCCCGAAGCAGCCTCCTCACCTCGATTTCGGACAGAGGCCCTGGTAGTGCAAGACCCGGGTATCGCTTCTCGGCGGGGATGACGTCAAACAGCTCTTCCACAGAGTCAACCCCCACAGCAGAGAGCATCCGGGCCCGATCACTCGCAGTACTGGGAATGTATGAGCTCATGATTCCTACTCTAGAGTCTCCAGGTGGGCAGCATACTCCTCTGCCGTCAGTAGATGATCCATCTGGACTTCGTCTTCCGGCTGCAGTTTGACCATCCACCCACCTTCGTAAGGATCCTGGTTTACGAGTTCCGGCCTGCCCACGAGTTCCTCGTTGATGGCCATGACCTCTCCCCCGATGGGGGCAAACAGGTCAGAAGCGGCTTTCACCGATTCTATGATACCGAACGACTGAGACTGCTCCACAGTGTCGCCCGGCTGTGGCAGCTCCACGTAGACTATGTCGCCCAATTGCTCCTGGGCGTAGTCGGTGATGCCCACCACGGCAAGCCCTTCGTCCAGCTTCGCCCATTCATGGTCCTTGGTGTATTTGCGATCTGCCGGCTCCATATTCTGCGATCTCCCTTCTAGTGAATGAGTGCCTCCCCATCCTCCCGCAGGGGTCCCTGTCCTATGGACCATCCATCCGAGCACTAGCAGCAACGAGACCCAAGATGCTCTTTCCGTCACTTATCTCACCGGCCGTCACCATCTCCAGCGCTCTCTCGAGTGATAGCTTGACGACCTCGATCAACTCATCGCTCTCCATGCTCTGGGATCCTGGACTCAACCCGGTGGCCAGAAACAGCCAGATACGTTCGTTGGAGAATCCAGGCGAAGAATAGAAGGCGTATAGAGGCTCCATCTGCTGCGCCGAATACCCTGTCTCTTCGTGCAGTTCTCTGAATGCGCAGGCACGCACATCCTCATCCGCCCCCAGGGTCCCAGCAGGGATCTCCAGAAGCTGCATGCCCAGCGCTGAACGGAACTGCCTCACCAGCAACACATCTCCATCATCGTCGAGCGCCACGACGCCTACTGCACCTCCGTGCTCGACGATCTCCCTGTCTGTGACGCGACCATCGGGCAGTCTCACCCGGTCAACACGCAGACTGACCACCCTGCCCTCGTACACGCGTCGAGTAGAGATCGTGACCTCGCTCAAACAACTCTCCTATAGCAGAGACGGCCACCGGACAAAGGGCCGACAGCCATCCCGCACTCGCCGAGACGTCCTAGAACACCACCTAGACCCCCCAAACGTGAGCAACCCACATTCCAGCGCATCGAGTCCGCGCCGCAACACGTACTAACGCGGGCTGAAACAGACTCCCGTCTTCCTCCGACCAGCTACGGTATGCGCAGCGTCTGCCCCACGTAGATGGTGTTCACGTTAGGAAGGTTGTTCTCCACGGCAATCGCCCACGCTGTGGTGCCAAATTGCACGGCAATGGACGACAAGGTGTCGCCTGATTGCACGACGTAGGTCTGCCCCCCAGCCTCGCTTGTGCCGCCGCCCGGGATGGTCAGCCGTTGGCCTACCCAGATGTAGTTCTGGTTGATTATCCCGTTGGCCATGGCTATGGCATCCACCGTTGTGCCATACATACTGGCGATCGACTGCAATGTCTCCCCTTGTCGCACGATGTGCACCCCTGGCTGAGGAGCTGGTGCAGACGCGCCAGGTATGATCAACACGTCCCCCGCTCTGATGAGATCCGGACTGGCAAGGTTGTTCGCCGCCACAATGTCCTCCACGCTGACCCCATAGCGAGCGGCGATGATGTTGATGGTCTCCCCCCAGGCCACGACGTGCTCTACGCCCTCAGGAGGCACGGAGGGGGATGGGCCCTCAGCAGTTGGCGTAGGTTCAGAGGCAACGGCTGTCGCCGTCTCTCCGGGCGACGGCTCTTCGGTGGCAGACGCAGACGGCTGGGGAGAAGACACAGGAGATCTGATAGGCGTTACGCCCGTCGGCGAGGCTGACGTGCCGGTCGGCTGCGTCGGGTGCGCCTCTTTGGTGGGCGTCGGAGCAGGTTTCGCTCTCTCACAGCCCGCGAGTCCAATAGCCAATGACAGCAAGACCAGCAACACGCCAGTCAACCACAGTTTCCATCTCATCGGGTGACCTCCTCACGATAGCTTCGCATCGGCACGGCAGCCATCATACCACGACACTAAAGACGCGTCAAGAAGCAGTGGCGACACATGAATTGTCCGAATCGAAAACGATGAGCAATCCTCCGCATTCAGCTATGGGAATTCGTATACCACTGGATTCGCAGGACCTCCCGCATCGAGCCCCCTCGCAGTCCCCGACCAGTCGCGGCAAGGGGCCGGGCCCTCGCTCTTGGACCCCCGGGCCTGCCCCTCTCAGCTATCCTCAGCCGCTTCGGAGGGTCTCAACCTCCCTCGTGCTACTCGCGCTCGCTGGTCCTTGAGGCTCGGGCCTCAGATCGTCCCCTTTGTCGGACTGCTCAGTCCCCGGAGGTGTTTCTCAAAGGCCTCGAATGCTTCGTCGCCATACAGTACGAAGAGCACCTCTTCTAGGCAGCTGTCACCAGCCAGGTGCTCGTTCACCGCGTCTATCATGACCTCCGCCGCTCGCCTGTAGGGGAATCCCCCAACCCCGGTGCCCAGGGCGGGGAAGGCTATGCTCTTGAGCCCCAGTTCCTCAGCGCGGAGCAGGCTGTTTTGCGTGGCAGTTCGGATCTTGTCCGCATCTGTTACCATGTCGGTAGCCATCACCGCAGCATGGATCACATAGCGCGCCTTCAGTGCTCCGGCGCCAGTGACCACAGCCTCACCCACTGGGATTGGACCCTGCCTGGCGGCCTCCTCCTCGATCTCCTTGCCCCCCGCTCGCTTGAGTGCTCCAGCCACCCCACCACCCATCCACAGCGCATTGTTGGCTGCGTTGACGATGGCGTCCGCGCTGACACGTGTCAGGTCGCCCTTGTGGAGAGTGACCCTCGACACTCAGCTATCGTCCTCCATGCTGGTGAGCACCTTCGCCACAGCATCAATGGCCGCTCTCTGCTTCCTGTACAAGTCCGACTCACTCACGGACAGGCGCGTGGCGATTTGAGTGATCCGCAGACCCCTGATGAATTTCATCTCCAGTATGTTGTAGAGAATCCATTCTTTTGTCGTTAGAGTCTGTTGACCCTCCGGTGGCTTGAGTGCCTCGATGGCCTTGTACAGCACAGAGCGCAGCGCCTTCGTGGGCACCTGGCCGCTCTCCTGTGCGAATTGCCGCACGATCTTCATCCTCAGGAGCGGACTTTCCGTCAGCCCCGGCCCGCCCCAGTAGTGGCTCAGCGCTTCCTTGACCGCCTTTGGGAAATCCGGAGCCTGTACGGGACTGTGCTCTAGGGGCTCCAACATAGGTGACCCGACGTAGCGCGGACGGCTTTGCCAGCGTTGTATGGACTCGATCTCCGGGGTCAGCTCCCACAGCAGTGTGAAGATGCCTCGTTGCAGCTGCCAGTCCTCGAGCGCCAGCGCTGCCTGATCGATCAGGGTCAACGCGATCTCGTCCTCCCTGTCCGTCAACTCCAGCTGATCCAAGGTTGTTCGGATGCCCAGTATGCCAAGGATCTGCTCACGCGAGCGAGTCCGCAGCGGCAGCAGCCAGTAGTCGCCCTGTTCGGCGAACAACTCCGCGACACCCTTGGGCTGCTCCGCTCCGTTTTCCCCCGCGAGTAGTTGCGCCATGTCCTCCAGATCGGACTCCCTGATGAACCGCATGGCGGCAGTGCGCGAGCCACAGACCGCCTGTGCGTGAGCCATGCCCTCCTGCTTCGTCACCACGAACCCGGTGTTGGCGCGCAATAGGTCGCAAAACGCGGCCAAGATACTCTCCAGAAGCTGGGATAGGTCTGTGGTGGTGAGCAAACGCGTGTCCAGCTCTCGAATCCAGGTGATCTCAGCGCTATCGCGCCGGTAGATCAACAGATCGATGAACGGGGCAGCGGCGCTGATGAGCACTTGTAGCAGTACTATGCCCACGACAACGGCGAAGACGAGCACCGTGTCGCGCGGCAACCCGAGTATGCTCTCCACCCTCGGAACCACAAGCATAAGTGCCAGCAAGCAGATGCCCACCAGAGGTCCGCGCAGCAAGTAGTTCACGAGGCTCCGCTTGACCACTCTGTCCGGCGTCAGCGCCCCATAGAAAGCGACGCTGTAGGCCAGAACGACGGTCATGAAGGCAATGCCAACATTGCCCACCAGCGCGATGAACAGCAGGATGTTGGGCGTGAAGTGATTGGGTAGACTAGCGAGTAGCATATACGGGAAGACGCCCAATGCGGGTGCTGCAAATGACACCGCCAGGTACGTCATCCTGCGCCTCGACGTCGAGGTTACTGTCCTGCGACGGGCCCGCTCGATATTGAGGACACCCATGCCGGTGACGAGGAAGAAGTACGCGGAGAAGATCCAGAACAGTGGTCCAGCCTGGAAGTAGACTGCCCAGGACGTGTCCACGCCGTCTTGCACAAGCCAAGAGGTGAACAAAGTGAGCAGCACGAGTATTGTGCCGAACAGATACGTTGTCGCTACCAGTCCCCGACGCACACGTGAAAACGAGTTCGTGGTTCTGAGCAGAGTATCAGAGAACTGGAGGTAGGCAGCCGGTATGAAAGCGATACCCAGCCACTGGAACTTAAGCCACAGGAATCTCGTGGCCGGTTCGTGAACGTTGATGAGCACCACATCAGCGGCGTGGACAACCGTGACGAAGGCCAGGAGAGCGCAGAACGCGCGCCCTACGGAACTGCGTAGGTTGTGGCTGAGAATGTACACCAACAGTGAAAACGCCACTATGACGTTGGCGGCCGCCAGTATGAGATTGCCCAGGGAGAGGACGCCGGTAAGCGTCACACCTTGCATCGCGTCCCCCCCATCGCGTGAACAAAGCCCTCTCGACGGACAGTGGTTTGCATTCTCCCACCTTCGTGACAACTACGGTGCATTTCTCAACTACACGCCGGGTACCAGGGCGACATAGAAGTATGCGACAACAACCACAAAAAGCAGACTGTCCACACGATCTAGTACGCCACCGTGACCAGGCACCAGCCCGCCCGAGTCCTTCACCCCCATCTGTCGCTTGATCATCGACTCCACCAGGTCACCAGAGATGGCAGCCAGTGAGGTAGCGAAACCAAGGCCCAAGGACCAGGGAAGGGGCAACCCCAGCACACGACCCGTCAGCGCCACGAGAACAGTAGCTCCCAGCCACCCTGCCAGTGCGCCCTCCCAGGTCTTGCGGGGGCTGACGCTAGGAAAGAAACTGCGCCTACCCCAAAGCTTGCCAAAGGTGTAGGCGAAGCTATCGCAACTCCAGGAGGCTGCCAACGCCAGAATCATCCAGTTCAGCCCGCCCGGCAAACCCCTGAGCTTCACAAAGTAGCCGGAGAGACAGCCCAGGTATAGTGATCCGGACAGGCTGAGAGTCCAATCCAAGAATGGCTGCTCCGACCCAACTGTGCGGATCAGTTGCCAGGCGAGAGAGGAGACGAGTATGAGCACAAGCCCGCCGAGCACCTGATCTGATGTCAGCAGAGCGGCCCCAAGAACCAGGAACGCAGTCAGTCCATACTGAAGGACTGGGAGCGGCCGGAATCCACCGTGGGCGATCATCCGCTGGTACTCACGTCCGGCCAAGAGAGACATGGCCAGCACTGCTCCAAAAAAAGGCCCCCCGCCAAGATACACCGCCGCGAGGCTTATCAGCCCATATGCCACACCACTTATGATGCGACGGCGGAGAACGGACAATCTACACCTTCAGCCTGCCAAAGCGCCTCTCTCTTTGGGCGTAAGCCCGCAACGCCTTGGTGAGTTCCTCCTTGTCGAAGTCCGGCCAATAGGTGGCCGTAGAGTAGTACTCCGCATAGGCAGATTGCCAGATGAGGAAGTTGCTGAGCCGCATCTCGCCGCCAGTGCGGATGATCAGGTCTGGATCGGGCAATCCCTCCGTATAGAGATAGTGGCTGAACAGTTCCTCGCTGATGTCCTCCGGGCGTACGCCATCCTCGAGCATTCTCCGGACACCACGAACTATCTCCGCTCGCCCACCATAGTTGAACGCCACGTTGAGAGTCAACCGATCGTTGTCCTTCGTCAGCTCGATAGCGTCCAACACCGCCTTTCGCAACCCGTCAGAGAGTCCTTCGAGGTCTCCGATGTGGCGCAGCTTCACACCCTCGCGATGAAAGTTCTCGACCTCGCTCTCCAGGACCCTTTCCAGAATCCCGATCAGCCCCCGTACTTCGTCGGTAGGCCGGTACCAGTTCTCCGTGGAGAAGGCGTAGATGGTGACGACTTTGATGCCGCACTCACCGCACGCCTGCAGTACGCGTCGGATGTTCTCCGTGCCCGCGCGATGACCTTCCAGCCGCGGCAAACCATGTTCTTGCGCCCACCGGCCGTTTCCGTCCATGATGATGCCGATGTGATGGGGTACGGATGATAGAGGCTCAACGGAGTACATGTCCCGCCCTAGACTTCCATTATCTGCCGTTCCTTGGCTTCCCCGACCTCGTCTATCTCCTTCACGTAGAGATCTGTCAGTTCCTGCATCTTGTCTTTGCCACGGTAGTGGTCATCCTCGGAGATGAGCTTCTCTTTCTCCAAGTCTCGCATGTCCTGCAAACCGTCGCGTCTGCAATTACGAACGGACACTCTGGCCTCCTCGACCCGCTTCTGGACCATCTTGACCAGGTCGAGACGGCGCTCCTCCGTCAACCGAGGTACGGACAGACGGATGACCTTGCCGTCGTTCCCGGGGGTCAGGCCCAGGTCGGATTTGAGGATAGCCTTCTCAATCTGGGGCAACGAGGATGGATCGTAAGGACGAATCACCAGTAGTCGTGGCTCGGGAACCGAGATGGTGGCTAGTTGATTCAGGGGAACGTTTGTTCCATAGTACTCAACCTGAAGACGCTCCACTAGCGCAGGTGACGCCCTACCAGTCCTGATACTGACCAGGTCGTTCTCCAATGCCTCAACGCACTTCCTCATCCGCTCTTCGGTTTCCTGCAACACCTCTTCAATCATCAGGGACCCTCCACACCAGAAGCCAACACTACTCAACCAGCGGACACCAGGGTGCCCAGTCGCTCCCCCCGCACTACTCTCAACAGAATGTCAGGCACCCAGAGATTGATGACGACTATTGGCAAGTTGTTTTCCATACATAGGGAGATGGCTGTGCTATCCATCACTCCTACACGCAACTCCAGCGCTTCGAGGTACGTCAGGCGCTCCAGCTTCCTCGCCTGAGCATTGACCTTGGGGTCAGCATCATATACGGCATCCACCTTTGTGGCCTTGATCAAGACCTCGGCGTCAACCTCCATCGCTCGAAGGGCCGCCGCGGTGTCTGTGGTGAAGTACGGATTGCCTGTTCCAGCGCCCATGATCACCACACGGCCCTTCTCCAGGTGTCGAATCGCTCGCAACCTGATGTACGGCTCGGCCACCGCGCGCATCTCGATAGCTGTCTGGACGCGCGTGGTCACCCCAACGTTCTCCAAAGCATCTTGCAGCGCGAGAGAGTTGATCACGGTGGCAAGCATGCCCATATGGTCAGCCGTGGACCTATCCATTCCCTTGGCTATGCCGTTCTGACCACGCCATATGTTCCCTGCACCGATGACGATGGCCACCTCGACGCCGGAGTCCTTGACCTCCTTGATAATGGATGCGACTTCTCCGAGTCTGTTGGCATCAATGCCATAACCATCCACCCCAGCAAGCGCTTCGCCTCCAAGTTTGAGGAGTATTCTCTTATACTTCAACGCGCCCTCGTTCACTGCAATCCACTGCGGCCCAGGTGCTGGGCGGCCATTGCGTCAGGTTGGCCCGACACCTAGACATCACAAGGCCCACTGACTCCCCAGATTCCTATGCACCTTCTAGCTCGAATCGTGCGAAGCGCCGGACCTTGATGTTCTCTCCCAACTTCGCTATCTTGGCTGTCATCAACTCGCGAATGCTGACACCCTCGTCCTTGATGAAGGGTTGTTCCAGGAGACAGACTTCCTGGTAGTACTTCTTCAGCTTCCCCTCCAGGATCCTCTCCACGACCTCTTCTGGTTTGTCGCCCTCCACCTGCTCGCGCTCCCGCCGTCGCTGCCCCTCCAGGACGTCTGTGGGTATGTCCTGTGGAGTGAGATACTGGGGGTTCGTAGCCGCTATTTGCATGGCCAGATCGTGGGCCAATTCCCGGAAGTCGGCTGTTCGCGCCACGAAATCGGTCTCGCAGTTCAACTCCAGCAACACTCCAAGTCTGCCCCCGCCGTGGACATAGGCCTCCACCAACCCCTCCTTGGCTTCACGCTCCGCTTTCTTCGCCGCGATAGCCAAGCCCTTCTTCCGCAACAACGTCGCCGCTTTGTCGAAGTCCCCCCCTACCTCCTGGAGGGCGTTTCTACAATCAAGAACCCCTGCGCCAGTGCGCTCTCGCAGTTCCTTTACCATGTCAACCGTGATAGCCATCTATTCTCCCTCGTCAATCTGCTCCGCATTCTCATACTCTGCGCTCAGATAGGCGCCTCTTCTCGATCGGTCACTTCCTGATCCTCGGCACCCCGTAGGTCATCTTCCTCCGGCTCAACGTCTGAAGCCTGCCATTCCCCTGCAGACTCCTCGGCGGCAACCGGCACGCGCTCATCTTTCGCGTACTCGCCCCATTCCTCTGCCGGCCCCTGGGTTTCCTCCCCTTCCTCTACCAACAGAGCTGCTCGGACCTGCTGTCCGTCAACGACTGCATCAGCCAGCTTGTTGGATATGAGCTTGATCGATCTGATAGCGTCATCATTAGCAGGGATCACGTAGTCGATGGGATCCGGATCGCAATTGGTGTCCACCATGGCTATGATGGGAATACCGAGTTTGTTCGCTTCTTTGACAGCGATCTGCTCGCGCCGCACGTCCGCTATGAAGACCAGGCTAGGCAAACGATCCATGCTCTTTATGCCCCCTAGCCTTCGATTCAGCTTGCTCATCTTCCGCTCCAGGCCAAGCACCTCCTTCTTGGTCATCGTCTGGAACTCTCCACTCTCTAGTCGCCGTTCAAGGTCGATGAGGTAGTCGATCCGCTGCCGAATCGTGCGGAAGTTGGTCAGTGTGCCGCCGAGCCAGCGCTCATTAACGTAGGGCATTCTGCACCTCTGCGCTGCCCCGGCGATGTTCTCCTGCGCCTGCTTCTTGGTCCCCACGAACAAGAGCATCCCGCCGCCACTGATGTCTTGTCCGATCAACTCCGTGGCGGTCTCCAGCCGCTTCACGGTCTGCTGAATGTCGATAATGTGGATACCGTTGCGCTCCGTGAAGATGTAGGAACGCATCTTGGGATGCCACCGCTTGACTCGGTGCCCAAAATGCACACCCGCCTCAAGCAACTCTTTCATCTCTACCACTGCCATTGTCGTACTCCTTCTCTTGTTTTAGACGTCCGTCCCCTTCATTCCGTGCGGGAACCTGGCGCGCACGAAA
>CAYGQI010000014.1:16699-21623 GCA_964351925.1 uncultured Anaerolineales bacterium
ATGATCGACACACTGCGTGGGAGACAGAGAGGAGACACGGAAATGATCAGTGACGATTTGTTGCGCATTCTGGCCTGCCCTGCCTGCAAGACCAAAGTTGAACTCGTCAAGGAGACCTGGCTGGTCTGCACCAATGACGACTGTCGCCGCAAGTACCCTATACGAGACGGCATCCCCATCATGCTCATTGAAGAAGGGGACAAGTACGTAGACACCAGCGTTGACGACCTCGGCACACCGTGAGGAGAGCATTGCCGGTCACGGCTAAAGGTTCGCCATGGTCGTGCCAGGCGGCTACAAACGTAAGACGGTGAGGACCATGGGCTAGCAGTGCGCACAGGAGGCGTTGCTCACGTACGAAACGCTCCTCACGAACAGGCACGAGGCCTGGATTCGATAGCAGTGAGTGATTCACAGTCCAGCGCGAAGGGAGGCTGATCGCAATGGCGGAGAAGGAAATCGGCACGGTAACCAACTACTTCTCGAAGATGGGAGTGGCTGTCATCCAGCTCACTGCGCCGCTTCAGCTGGGAGACGAGATTCGCATCACGGGAGGCGAGCGCGACTTTCAGCAGCAGGTAGGCTCCCTGCAAGTCGAGCACCAGCCCATCGAGAAGGGCGAAGCTGGCCAGGAGATTGCGCTCAAACTCGACGAGAAGGCACGCCCCGGCGACAAGGTCTACAAGGTAGAATAGAACCCGCGCGCTGGACTCTCCCGTCTCAGGACCAGCGAGTACTCCGCGCCGAGCGCGTCCAGAACGGGCATAGGGGAAAGGTCCCCCGGACTGGCGAACCGCCGCCTACAATAGCGGCGCGAGAGTGAACGGTTGCGGGCGCGCCAGGCTGCAACGCCAGATGCAGCAGTGGACGAGTGACCGAGGCGGTGCTGAGCCGGTGAGGACATTGGTCGCCACGGCGCCTTGACAATCACCCAAAGCCACAACTGGGTCCGTCCGCAGCAGGGAGAAGCAGCAATAGTAACCTGGCGCACAATACCAGAGCCGAGCTTCCGGCAGGTCGTGTCTCGTCCGAGGAGGATAACGCAGCGGTGCCAATTGTGGCGAGGTCGCATCTGCCAAGGCCATAGTACGCTCTCCCTTGTCAAGGCATTCTCCAGGGACGAGACGCGGCACGACAGCGACGAAGGTGGAGGAGATCGTGGCCGAAGCGATGGTCAAATGGACAGGTAGTGGACAGTTTGTGGGCACGGACAGCACCAAGCATAGCTTGGTCATGTCCACTCAGGACGAAGAGAACGGAACGGGTCTGAAGCCCTCGGAAGTGCTTCTCATAGCACTCGGGGGTTGCACCGGTGTAGATGTGGTCTCTATCCTCAAGAAAGCTCGCCAAAACCTGGCCAGCCTGGAGATCCAGCTGACAGGCGAACAAGATCCTGATCCGCCGTGGACGTTTCGAAAGATCCATGTAGAGTATAGACTGACCGGGCGCGGGCTTTCGACAGAGGCAGTCGAGAGGGCGATCAGGCTCTCGGAAGAGAAGTACTGCTCGGTCCGGGCCACCATCTCAGGGATCGCTGAGGTAACCAGCGGCTACACCCTGCTGCAGGACGAGTCCTGATCTCTGCCCCTCCTCGTGGGTCCTTGCAGTCTACAAAGGTGATGGTGCGGCGCACAGCCAGGCTTGGGGTCTTGGAATGGAGCTGAGATGGCGAAAATCATAGCGGTGGCTGGAAAGGGCGGCACTGGGAAGACTATGGTGTCGGCCCTCCTCATTGGATATCTCGTTGACAGAAGCAGAGGGCCGGTGCTGGCCATCGATGCTGATCCCAGCACCAATCTGGATCTCACATTGGGTGCCTCCGTGGGCGAGACCGTGGGTGACATCCGCGAAGATACGTCACAGCAAGTCAGTTCGGGAACCTTCCTGTCAGGTATCAGCAAGCCAGAGTATCTGGAGCTCAGGGTCAATCAGGCCCTAGTGGAAGAAGACGGATACGATCTTCTAGCGATGGGACGACCAGAGGGTCCGGGCTGCTACTGCGCTGCCAACAGCATGCTTCGACAGTCGATCGACCGTCTATCCAAGTCCTATAGCTACGTCGTGATAGACAACGAGGCCGGACTCGAGCATCTGAGCCGGCGCACGACGCAGAATGTAGATCTCCTGCTCATCGTCTCCGATCCAACGATCAGGGGTCTGACCACCGCGGAGAGGGTTTCCCAGCTTATACGCGAACTGAGGACCCAGGTCGGGCAGGTGCGCCTCATCGTCAACCGAGTACCGACGAACGAGAACGGGGAACCAGTCCTTACGCCGAATCTCACACAGTTCATCGAGGACAAGCAGTTGAGGCTCGCGGGAGTTATCCCGATGGACCCCCTGGTGGCCGAGTACGACAGCTTGGGTTATCCCCTGGTTCAACTGCCGCACGAAGCCCCTGCCCGTCAGGCAGTCGAAAAGGCTTTCGATTCCCTTGACGGATTGCTTTGAGCCTTGTGGAAGCCGCTGGGCGGGACGAGCAACTAGGAGGAGCTGTGTCTAAGATAGCAGTAACCGGAAAGGGCGGGGTAGGCAAGACCACGGTCACCAGTCTACTGGCCCATACCTATGCTCAACAAGGCCGCAAGGTTATCGTCATCGATGCTGACCCGTCCCCCAACCTGGCCTGGGCCCTGGGGTTTCCCCAGGATCTGGTGGCCCAGATCACGCCCATAGCCGAAATGGACGAACTCATCGAGGAACGTACCGGCGCAAAGCCAGGGGGCGTAGGTGGATGGTTCAAGATGAACCCTCGGGTGGAAGACATCCCAGATCGCTTCAGCGCGGAGTACCGGGGGATCAGGCTGCTGCAGCTGGGCACCGTCAAGAAGGGCGGCGGCGGCTGCATTTGCCCCGAGAGTGTGCTCCTAAAGACCCTGGTCGCGCATCTCTTGTTGGATCGGTCGGCTGAAGAAGTGATCATGGACATGGAGGCCGGCGTCGAGCACCTGGGCCGAGCCACCGCTCAGGCCGTGGACGCCTTCTTGATTGTCGTGCAGCCGGGACGTCGAAGCCTTCAGACCGCCGAACTGATTCAACGGCTGGCACAGGACATCGGCATCCCGCGCCTCTTCCTGGTGGGCAACTCCGTCCGCGATGAGAGTGACCGGCAGTTCATCCGTGAGCATGGTCCCGATCTGCCTGTCCTGGGCTTCCTCCCTTACAGCCCGCTGGCCATCGAAGCCGACATGAAGGGCCTGGCGGTCTTCGAGATTGCGAGCGAGTTGGTGCAGGAAACGCAGCTGATAGCGGCGGAACTCGACAGGCTCGTGTCCAGCGCCTGAATCTACTCCTTCTCCCCTAGGTCCACGCCGTCTGCGCAGTACGAGTCCCCAAGCTCCCCTCACCATGAGATAGACCACTGCAGTATGTACGAGCTAGTCGCTGCTGCATGTGAGTCGCATTTGACAGCGAATCGCGGTTGTGGTATACTCGCAATTGTTTGCGGGAGGTGCCATGACCCACCACCACGAGGTAGTCGAGGCCTTGCAGCAGATAGGATACCGTCTCACCCCTCAGCGCATGATGATCCTCGAAGCCATCGCCCATAGCGGCGGCCACGTCAGCGCAGAAGAGATCCATGAGACGGTCCGTGAGGCCTATCCGTATCTGGACATCTCTACCGTCTACCGTACTCTGGACCTGCTTAAGACTCTCCACCTGGTCAGTGAGACGAACTTGGGCCGCGGGCATGCCCAGTATGAGCTGCTCAGCAAAGGACTTCACCATCATCTCATCTGCACCGAATGCGGAAAGATACTCGACTTTGACAACTCATTGCTGGATCCACTGAGACAGGTCATTGAGCAGGAATACGATTTCCATAGCGAGATAGAACATCTGGCGATTCCTGGGATATGCAGCAGCTGCAATACGGGCAGTGAATAGGCTAGTGAGAATGAACAATCATCCGAACGGCACGCCACAGAGCAGCCCACGCGGCCGTCAGACACACCGGATCTTCCGCGCGTCTCTCTGACACGATCAGAAAGACAAGGAGGACAAGACGATGATCGCAGCTACCTCATGGCTAATCCCCTCGCTGCTGCCGAAGGCCATGCACATCCCGGACGGTTTCCTTTCGCTAACTATCGCAGGGTTGACCTGGCTACTTTCCATTGGAGCCCTGGCCTATGCCATCACCAGAACCAACAGACAACTGGGCGAGAAGCAGGTGCCTCTCATGGGTGTCATGGCTGCCTTCATCTTCGCCGCCCAAATGCTCAACTTCCCAGTCGCTGGTGGCACGTCGGGACATCTGATAGGTGCTGCTCTGGCAGCCATATTGCTGGGACCTTGGGCAGGCATGCTGGTTATGACCAGTGTGGTGGTAGTCCAGGCCCTCCTGTTCCAAGATGGCGGGCTCATTGCGCTGGGTGCCAACATTCTCAACATGGCTGTAATCGCGAGCCTCGTCGGCTACCTCGTATACGCTATCATGCAGAGGATGCTCGGTGGGAGAGCGTGGGTCAATCTGGCCAGCGCCTTCGCGGCCGCCTGGTTGTCGGTCTTCGTAACCTCATTGGCGTGCGCGGTTCAGGTTGGTCTGTCGGGTTCCTCACCACTGCAGGTTGCGCTACCCGCCATGGGGGGCATCCACGCTCTCATCGGCGTCGGCGAGGGGTTGATCACGGTGGCAGCGCTGGCTTTCATCACAGCTACGAGGCGTGACTTAGTTGCATCCCGCCCGGCTGCGAGCTAGGGGGTCACCCATGAGGAACAAGACTTGGTGGATAGTCGGGCTCGCCATCGCGCTTGCCCTTACCCTCCTCTCGCCTCTCGCGTCTCCGCGGCCCGATGGGCTGGAGAGAGTGGCCGAGGATCAGGGGTTCATTGATGCGGCGGAGGAGCCGTTCTACGAGATCATACCAGACTACGTCCTGCCGGGCATTCCTAGCGAATCCCTGGCCACCATCCTGGCAGG
>CAYGQI010000015.1:0-20486 GCA_964351925.1 uncultured Anaerolineales bacterium
CTCAGTACCGCCAGGAATACTGTGTGGACGGACCGGGTTAATCATATTATACCCCCGGTGATTGGCCTTGGCAATAGTACATTGGGCACCTTCGGCTTGCGAAGATGCTGACGACCCTGGCGATCCGGGCTAGTGCCACTCTTGGCTCAGCTGACAAACGGCGAGAGACTCTTATCCCGAGGGACCGAGGCTCCCACTCACAAGAGTCTGCTGTCGAGGCGACCACCATGTGCTCGGCCGGAGGGGATGGGCAAGGTGGCAGAAGTCTGGGGGTCAGAAGCGGAGTCGGTGAGCCTGCTTGGGCACGGACTGCTTCAGGGCCACGGAACTCGAAGAAAGAGTCTGGTCCGCAGGGACCAGACTCACGAGGCCAGCTGGGGGAGGAGGATTCGAACCCCCGCCTACTGATCCAGAGTCAGCTGTCCTACCACTAGACAATCCCCCAGTGCACAACCGTATTCTATCACATCTTCTCGGCGAGGACAAGGTCGCTGAGCGCTTGTTCGGCCCGGCATAGTCGGGCCAAGACTCGTTCTCGTCCGAGGATGCTCAGGGTCCCGAACAGCGGCGGAGCAACTTGCTTGCCAGTGACTGCGACTCGGACGATGCCAAAAAGCTGTCCGGCCTTCAGTCCCAGTTCCGCCGTCAATTCCCGAAGCGTTGTCTCCAGGGTCTCTTCATCGAATGAGGGAATCCGTTCCAGGATCTCAAGGACCCGTCTGAGCGCTTCCAAAGAGGCGAGGGCATCCATCTTCTTCCCCACGAGCAGCTGGCGATCGTACTGGATCTCTTCTGCGAAGAAGAAATCCACCAGTTCCACAGCGTCCGCGAGGACCTTGATGCGCTCTTGGATCAAAGGTGCCAGACGATGTACGGTCTCCTCGTCAGCTTCTAGGCCAGCCGCTTGCAGGAAAGGCAGTATGCGGGCAGCGACATCGTCTTGCTTGAGATCGCGGATGTAGACGCCGTTCATCCACTCCAGTTTCTCCCTGGAAAAAACGGCGGGCGATGGACTGACCTTTTCCAGGATGAAGCGCTGCACGATATCCTCTCGAGACATGATCTCGGTCTTGTCATCGTACGCCCAGCCCAAGAGGGCCAGGAAGTTGAAAATCGCTTCTGGCAGATACCCAGAGTCTCGGAAATCGCTGAGCGCCGTGGCCCCGTGCCGCTTGGAGAGCTTGGTGCCGTCCTCACCGAGTATCATCGACACGTGGGCGAACCGGGGCAGCTTGTAGCCCAGCGCTTCGTAGATCCTGATCTGTCGTGGCGTGTTGGCCAGGTGCTCGTCGCCTCGTATGACGTGACTGACCTTCATCAGCATATCGTCCACTACGACGGCGAAGTTGTAGGTGGGCGTCTGATCCGCCTTCATGATCACCAGGTCGTCGAGTTGTTCGTTGGCAAACCGTACCTGACCGCGAATGAGGTCATCGACCACCGTTTCGCCTTCCCTCGGCATGGCAAAGCGGACGGCTGGTGCCCTTCCCTTGGCCTCAAGCTCCGCGCGCTCCTGGGCCGACAGATGGCGACATCGTCGGTCGTACCCGGGTGCCTTCCCCGAGGCGAGGGCAGCTTTCCTACGTGCCCGGAGCTCCTCCTGAGTGCAGTAGCAGTAGTATGCGCATCCCTTCTCGAGGAGTTGCTCGACGACCGCATGATAGAATGGCAAGCGTTGCGTCTGGAAATATGGTTCATGCTGTCCCCCAACGCCGGGACCCTCATCCCAGTCCAGCCCAAGCCACCGCAGCGAAGAGAGGATTCCTCCAATAGACTCCTCGGTCGAGCGAACCTTGTCCGTGTCCTCGATGCGCAGAATGAAGACACCGCCACGATTTCGGGCAAAGAGCCAGTTGAAGAGTGCAGTCCGAGCCCCTCCCACATGAAGGTACCCGGTAGGACTGGGGGCGAAGCGAACGCGCACCGAAAGGTTTCTCTCAGCCATTGCTTGTTCTCCAAAGGAGGTCAGTAGCTGTCTGCTTCTTGCGTCAGGTGGTAGGCGGGAGCCTGGTGGCTGCGATGGTCCGCGGCCCAGCCAGAGCTCCAGACCGGCCCAGCGTACGCAAAAGGCTACTGAAACTCGAGCCTCTTGTGCCGTATGATAATGTTCTGAACCACACCCTCACCAACGAGCAGCGCGATCAGAGCGCTGCCCCCGTAGCTGATGAAGGGAAGCGGTACTCCGGACATAGGCAACAGACCGATGTTCATGCCAATGTTGGCGATGGCCTGAAAGGCAACCACTGTGGCGATGCCACAGGCGATCAGCTGTCCGAACATGTCGCGAGCCATCTCGGCCACTCTCAAGATACGCCATATCACCACCAGAAACAGCAACATCAGCAGAGCGACGCCGACGAAACCCAGTTCCTCACCGAGAACTGAGAAGATGTAGTCTGTGTGTCTCACTCGCAGGAAGTGCAATTGACTCTGACTGCCTTGAGCGAAGCCTTGCCCAAGGAAGCCGCCTGAACCTACTGCTATGCGGGCCTGATTGATATTGTAGCCTGTACCGAGGGGATCACGCGTGGGATCCAGAAAAACAAAGATGCGTTCTCGCATGTAGCCGTGGAGGGAGAACCAGATGAGCGGCGAGGCGATCAAGAAGACAGCGGCTATCAAGCCCAGATGTCGAAGGCGGACCCCTGTCATGAGCACCATTGCAAGCCAACTCACACCTAGCACGATTGCAGTCCCGAGATCTGGCTGGATGTAGATGAAGATCATTGGAACCGCTACGTACATGATGGACAGGAGGAAGAAAGGAAGCCGCTTCAGGTCCTCCTGCCTATCGGCCAGGAACTTCGCCAAGACTATGATGAGAAGCACTTTGGCAAGCTCTGAGGGCTGAAGGGGAAAGATGCCCAGGTCTATCCACCTTTGCGCTCCGAACGAGACCCGGCCTACGGCATACACCAGGATCAACGAGAGGATGGTAAGAGCGTAGATGAGGTAGCTAACGTTGGCGAAGATGCTGTAGTCTGTAAAGGCCACCAGCAGCATTATGGCTACGCCGACGACGGCATATATGACCTGGCGCGCAAAGAATGTGTCCCACCATTGCTCGCCATGCATCCCCGAGGCGAGGGTCGCGCTATAGATCAGTGCTATTCCGAGGGCGATGAGGGTCAGAGTGGCCGTAAAGAGCACGAAGTCGAAGTGCTGCCACGTTCTTCCTGTCATCTGGGCCTGGGCCCTCCCGCCGCAGCGATGCCTTCGGTATCCGTCTTCACGGCACACATCTCTATCTTCTTGGTGGAGAGCAGTTCCCGTACTTGCCTGATCTCTTCCGGGCTCAGTTCCTTGGGGCCCGTGTTGAGGATCGCATGTGCTCCGTTGAAGAACGAGACCTTCTCTTCCAAGGGCTTGGCTAATTCGGTCACCACCTCGCGCCAGTCGCCTCCTCCGGTGGTGACGACAAGTCCCTCCTTGGTGCCCTTGATGGCGATGGTGTCGGCAATCCTGGGTCTCCTCTTCCGTACCATGACTCGTTGAGTCTAAGCCGGCTATTCGGGGAGGGGCAGATTGAAGTACTGCGACAAGATCTCAGCGGCGATGGGGACGGCTACGATACTCCCCTCTCCGCCGCCCTCTACGAAAACTACAAGGGCGATTTCAGGATCGTCGAAGGGAGCGAAAGCGGTGAACCAGGCATGGGTCGGTAGTGTCCCCTCCCAGTTTCTCTGTCCCGGGAATTCGGCCGTGCCCGTCTTGCCCGCCACGGCCACGCCCCCCAGGTTGGCTGCCCAGGCGGTACCATGGGAGACTGCCGCCCTCATGCCCTCCTTGACAATCCCTATCGTCTCCGGAGACACGGGAAGCTTGCGGACAAGGTGCGGAGCGAAAGGCGTGACCACGTTGCCCTCGGCATCCCTGATCTCGCGGACCACCGTAGGCCTGTACAGGCTGCCCCCATTGGCGATGGCCGCTGTCGCGTTCAAGATCTGGAGCGGCGTGGTGAGGACGAACCCCTGGCCCATGGCCGCGTTGTAGGTGTCGCCCGTGACCCAAGTCTCGCCGTATGTCAGACGCTTCCACGTCTCGTCTGGCACCAGGCCTGCGGTCTCTCCGGGCAAGTCTATACCTGTGGGTTCGCCAAATCCGAAGTACACACCGTAGTTGTGCAGTGCCTCTTGCCCTAGACCCTGGAATTCCCCATACCCTCCGGCGAGCAATCCGAAGTAGATGTCGCACGACTGTGCTATGGCCTCTACCATGCTGATCGACCTGTGACCTGTCTTCAGCCAGCAGTTGAAGGGTTGCGCCAGCTCAGGATTGTCTGGAGCGAAGCGGTGAGGTATCCAAATGGTTCCAGGGCAGAAGAGCAGCGAAGTGCGCGTTACGGTACCTTCTTCCAGACCTGCGGAGGCCGTCACCACCTTGAAAGTGGAGCCCGGTGGGTACTGCCCGCTTATGGCGTGATTCACGAGGGGGTGTAGTGGATCTTCGCTCAGCAGGGCGTATTCCTCCTCGGATATGCCACCGATGAAGAGATTCGGGTCGTAGCTTGGCAGCGACACCATGGCCAGGATCTCACCCGATCGTGGATCCATGGCTATCGCCACGCCCGACTCCGACCCAGCCTCTTTGATGCCTCTCTGCAAGGCCTCCGCGACCAATGCCTGAAGTTCGGCATCAATGGACAGCACCATGTTGTTTCCCGGTACCGGCTCGACAGGGGAGCCGATGGTCTGGATCTCGCGCCCGGTGACGTCCACCTCTATGTGCCGTTCCCCTTTGCGGCCTCGTAGCTGATCTTCATAGGTCAGCTCCACCCCCGTCAGACCGACGACGTCGTTGGGATCATAATCGTCATCCCTGCGTTCTACATAGCTCTCTAGACCCTGCTCGGGAATGTGCCCGACATAGCCTGTGATGTGAGCGAATAGCGTACCCGAAATGTATTCCCGGAGTGGTTCAATCTCAACTATCACGCCTGGTAGATCGAGACGTTCCTCTTCCATGGTGAACGCCAGGTCCCTGGGAACGTTGGACTTGACCTGCACCGGGACAAACGGAGCATCTCTGCCAGCTTGCACACGCTCCAGGAGCTGGGGTTCTGGCTCATATGCCTCGCCCTCGCGGAGGTACAGACGGTCCACTTCCTCCATGCCGTTGGAGCGCTGATCCCGGATACTGATGGGGACATCAAGCAAGGTGGACAGCCGTTGAAAGACGTATTCCTCGTCCTCCTCTGGAAGATCGGCCGGAACAATGGAAACGGTGAAGCTGGGGACGTTTCCGGCCAGGAGGCGTCCGTCTCGATCATAAATGACCCCTCGGGGTGCGTCAATGGACTGGAGTCGAAAACGGTTTCGCTCGGCTTGCTCGACGTACTCGCCGCCCTGGACGATCTGCAACTGCCATGTCTGGAAGGCCAACACTGCGAAGGCCGCAAGCACCAGCCCTCTGAAGATGATGACCTTGATGTTGGTCTGTCTTGGTTGCATGTTGACTATTATTATACGCGAGTATCGGGCCCATCACAAAACTGGCCTGACCCGTGTTGCCCTAAACGTTGTGGGTGACAGACCCATGACCACAAGCTGCGAGCCGCGGAATCGACGATCTCCGCAAGAGTCAGGGTACAATCTCCATCAAGTCGATGACCAGGCTGTCGTCGACGGCGTTGCCAGAGGAGTCAAGAAGTTGGAGACGCTCCATGGTGCGAAGGAGATACAGTCCGACTTCGACCCTATAGAGCCCGAGAGGTGCATGTTCGTCGGTCCAGACGGTGTGAGGATCGACCACGACTTCGGCTTCAGCCCAGGCAGATGTTGGGTGGCTGCCGTATACAGGTTGGAGGTCTTCTTGTCCCCACATCCGGTCGTTATCATCCAGGAGATGCACGAAGACCGTGTAGTCCTCGTCCATGGAGGACAGTGCTTGCCAGGCAAACGTCACGTGCAGAGCTCCTCCTTTTCTGACCTGCACGTTCTGGATATCGTAGTCCAGCAGCAGTATCTTATTCTCGAAATTGGCCGGGAGGAACTCAGCATCGGTCGAGACCACGGGAGTTTCGGAGACGTTTGGGCCTCCTACGCTGACCTCCTGTGCCTCACTGGCTAGCCAACCGTTGACAACGTTCAAGCGATCGCTACTCACCGGATCTCGGAGTCCGATGCGTAGTTCAAAGGGGCCGCTGGTTGTGCTTGCCAGCTCGATTTCGTGTCTGTCAACGAGGAGATCCGCTTGGGACCAGGCCGAGGTTGGGTGCTCGCCGAACAACGGCTGCGTGATACTCCGCCATACAACCGCATCTCCTGGCGCCGCCAATTCGAGTACGACGTCGAGGTCAACAGCGACTTTGTCGAGCGCTTGCCAGTACAGAGTGAGAGGGATGTCCAGGCCCGGAACAGCTGTGGATGGCAGATCGTATCCGTGGAGCATTATCTTGTTCGCAAAGTTCGCTCGCAAAGGGTGGTCAATCTTGGGCTGCCAGGTTGTGCGTGAAGACACGGAGATGTCCGTCAGGGTGAGGTAGCCTCCGTGGGCATCCGGCGACGGAAGGTCGGCTTGGGTGAAGGGTGCGAACAGACCGACCTGTAGGTCGTAGCTGCCCGGAGGTAGCTGTCCGGCCAGGTCGATTTGGTGGAAGTCTGGCACGATCTCTCCGGGGCGCCAAGCCCCGGTCGGATAGAGGCCATTGACCGGTGGCCTGCCTTTGGTCTCTATCCAGACATGCCCTGTTGGGCCCACGAGGCGGAGTCGTACGTCCTGGTTCTCGCCACGTTGCTGTCCCGCCCGCCAGAACAGAGTGAGCCTCAAGGCGTCGGCCCTGTCCAGATCATGTGCGTCCAGTCGGTAGGCCAGGAGCCTCGTACTGTCTCCCAAGCCCACGTTCACTCGTTGCGCGTCGGCGGGCAGTTCAACAAGGGGAACGGTGCTCACTTCCGCCAGCGGTCCGAGAGAGCGCAGATGATAGGCACCCTCTAACCCCGGCAGGAAGCGCGCCAGGAGCACAGGTCTTCCCTCGGCCAGCCGCCTCTCCAGTTCAGCCCGGGTGCTCTCTTCATCCGGAAAAACCCCGGTCTCGGTGTCTGGTCTGACGTGTTCCACTCTCTGAAGGTAGTGGAGGGGCGCCATCTTCTCACTGTCTGCGAGTATCACAGAGTCGGGAGGGAGATCCTGCGCCAGGACATACATGCCCCAGTCGTATGAGTCATACGCATCGCTCTTGTCCACTCTCGGCATGTTCAGCCAGACGAGACTGAGGGGAAGTACGCCCACCAACGTCAGCGTTAGGGCGGCGACGAATGGGCTGCGAAGCGGGGAAAGCGTCAGTCCGCCGGCACTGAACAATCCGTCCAACACTCGCCGGAGCGCCGAGATACCTAGGCCGATAGCAACAGCCACGACCATGTGAGATGGGATAAGGAAAAGCGAGACATCGGGCACATAGTAGCTCAACCCAAAGGCTACGTAGGGCGCGAAAGCCAAGGCCAAGAAGATGCCCGCTTTCCAGGTTGGATGGCCACGCATTGACGCGCCTTTCCCGCTGAGGTAGACAACGCCCACTGCGGCCAGCAACAATGCTGGTCCCGGGTACTGCTGGAGCAGCGTGCGCAGGTAGACGGCCAGGCGTCCGGGATCGCTAAGAGCAGCATCCCACCGCAGGGCCGCGGCGAACTGCGTCCCGAGCACCAGATCGGTGAACTGTGGCCAGCTCATGGTTGCCCCGTGGATCTGAGACCAGCGGAGGGGGATGTACAGATGAATGCCCACGAGGGGTGCGAGAAAGGCGGCCATCGCGGCCATCAGAGCGCGAGGCGTGAATAAGCGCCAAGCGCGGTTCAACGCCAGGTAGACTATGATCGCGGGACCGAGGAGGAGCATGGTCCTATGGTGAGTCAGACTGAGGCCATACACGAAGGCGACCACGATGATCACATTCCGATTTCGCCGAGCCATCTCTGGTGCACTGCGCCAAGCGTTACCCTCCCCCTCCGTCACGCCGCCGGAGGTGCCGGCAAACGCCCGCAAAAGGAGGTAGCAGATGGTGGCCACGAAGAGCGCGTTGAGAGCGTACACCTCTGCTTCAACTGCCTGTGACCAAAAGGAGTAGGTGAAGGCGAAACAGAGGGCACTGATGGCGCTGGCGGACCTGTCCCGTGTCAGCCAGGTGATCGTGGCGTACAGCACGGCTATGGTGCCGGCTGCGAACAGTGCAGAGGATAGGTTAACTCGGTAGGCCACGTTGCCCAGCGGCACAAGGGTGAACAACTTGCCCAGAAGAATGTACAGTGGGTAGCCCGTGGGATGCGCGATTCCTAGTTCGTACGAGAGCACCTGAAACTCGAAGGTGTCGTGCGCGCCCACAGTGGGTGCCAGAGTCTTCAGGTACAACGCCAGCGCAAGAGCGAATACCGCTGCGGGAGCGATCCTGTCAAGATGGCGAGGGGGTGCTAGCAGGGACACGAGGAGTGCAGCCACGAGGGCAGGGGTACCGACCAGCAACACCGAGGCCTCCACCGTGTTGACCTGCGGGTTAAGCAGATATACCAGCACCAGCGAAAAAGGCAGAAAAGAGAGTGCCACTGCCGTTGTCGTTGGCGGGTCGGACCGTTGTCGAGTCAACCAGAGGTTGAACAGAGTCAAGAAACCTGCGGCTAGCAGCGCGAACGCCATGGTGGGCAGCCACCCGTAGAAAAAGGTGGAGCCGTAGAATAGGCTCTCGACCGCCCATCGGGCGAGGGCTGCCCCCAAGACCAGACCCATGGTCACTGTGAGGGCGAGGGCGCCGACTGCCTGACAGCGTGCTTGATGCATCTAGTCCCCCGTGCCCACGGACTCCAGCTCGAGCCAACCGTTCTCCACGGCGGTGTCCGCTGCGGGTGGGGCAGATACCATGTTTCCCATCGAGTCGAGCAGTGCAAGCTGGACAGTGTAGTCGCCTGCGGGGAAGTTCCGCGGGATCCACAATGCATGGTTGTCCCTTACGATTTCCCCTTCTTCCCAGCCCGGGGTGGGGTATCTGCCAGCCGAGGGTTCGTTTGTCTGCGACAGGGCCTCCTCACCATCACTGTTGATGAGACGAATGGCCACGCTATAGCTGTCGCGCAGTTGCGTCTCCGCCTTCCAGAAGAGGGCAAGACGATAGAAATCACCTGGAGAGAGCGTGTCTCGCTCTGCCGTGGCCCCCAGCAGGAGCATGCCATTGTCGAAGTGCACCGTGATCTGTTGCTCGATTCCCAGTTCCTCGATGGTCGGCGCCTTGCTAGGTTCGGCGACAGTTACTTCCCGGAGGAAGTACATCCCGATCCTCTGTCCTGCTTCTTCCAGGACGGGCAGTCGCATCATCGTGGATGGGTCATAGAGGCCAACTCCCAGCAGGTACTCCCCCGGAGGGGTCCCCGGCGGAATCTCAACATCGTGAGCATCCTTGTTATACTCGCCAGACTGCCAAAGATGCGTCGGATAGCGTCCAGGGTTCAGGCTGTCTTGCTGGGCGTAGATGTTCATCTGCTCGTCGACCAGGTGAACAAACGCGCTGTAGTCTTTGCCCAGGGGTTGAGTTGCTGCCCAGTATAGGGTAACGGTCGTAGTACCGCCTGGGCGAGGATTGGCAGACGTCAGATCGTAGCCCAGCAAAGTGGCCTGATCTCCGAAGTCTACTTGGAGTGGAACCTGGGCTTCCTGCACGTGGGCACCATCGAAGTCTCGCTTGAACGGCGTGTCAAACCTGTCCACCCCTCCCATCTTGACGGCGAGCAAAACAACAGCCACGAGTACTAGGATGACGGTCTGCGCTCCCGTGACGGCGCGTGGCGGACCAGGGGTCGCCTGTCGTGTGCTTCCACTCGGCGACAGAGAGGGGGCGTCCACCTGTGGCGCCCGCCGCACGACCACCGTCCCGACCATAGCCAGGAGGGCAACGCCACTGAGGGCGCTGATGAGCTCCGATGCCGTACGCGAGGGTGTGTCCTCGAAGCGCAGTTGTACAACGTGGCTTCCAGAGGGTACTGCGAGGCTGGCTAGCCCGAGACCGGGCGTGGCTCCGACTGCTGCTCTCTGTCCATCCACATAGCCGTGCCAGCCCGGGAAGTAGAGGATGTTGAAGACCAACTGAAACGCCTGCGGTGTGTACACCTCTACTGTGGCCAAGGTGGGCGTGTACTGAGGGTTTGAGACGCGAGCACCCGCCGGCAGGCTGGCCTCGTCGAGACGTTGGATGGCTAAACCAGATACGTACATGGGCTCAAGGGAGGAGGTGCTGGGGATCCATTCGACCCACACCGGAAGGTACTCGCCGAAAGATGTGGTGCCCATGGTGCGGGTCGACCGTTCGAAAGCCATCATGTCCGCGAAGGACGGATTGAGGGGAAGCTGTGCATAGTACGGTGGATACAGCAGTGGGAGGGCAGAGACGATGATCATCCCTGCGGAAGCGATGACGACCGCGAACAACGGAGAGAGAGTGTCTCCTGTGTCGGTGAAAAGACGAGTGGCTGCTCCACACAGAATGGCGGTCAGCAGGCAGGCCAGGCTCAGTAGACGATGCGGAAACATCAGGTACTTCATAAGGGGCAGGTTGTCCCAGACAACGACCGACTGGGGCGTGACCATGAATAGCACCATAGCAAGTACACACAGCGCGACAATGAGGTGGCCGCGCTCTTCCGGACGCGGAAGCCTCCACAGACCGACCACGGAGAGCACTGACAGAGACACGAGCACCAGCCCCAAGCTATTGGGGACCCCAGGGTTCATTTGTCCTGTGTTTGCCGTACTGGGTAGCGCGAGCAGGTCACCCAGGGTGATGAAGTGGTTGTGGTAGTCGAGATCAGGGGGCGTGATCATCCGATCCAACTGTACGAACTGCCGATCCCAGAGAGCGGGCAGCCAGAAGAAGGCAGTCAGCCCAACTCCCAGAAGCATGGCTGCGCCAGCGTACAAGACTGCGCGGGATCTTAACGTCCCCGAACCCCAAACCAGAAACGCCAGATAGAACAAGAGGAAGGGGGTGAAGATGAAGGTGGCGGGGTTGTGGCTCAGGAAGCACCCGGCGTAGAGCAGGGAGCTTGAAGCCAAGTAGAGTACTCCTCCACTCCGTATGAGGCGTCGGAAGGCCCAGAGAGTCAAGGGATACAGCACCATGACCCAGGCTCCCGGCAGGTGACCGCGGAACAGTATGTCGTAGAGGTGATACGGCGCGTACATGTAGGCCACCGCTGAGACGAGTGCTGCTTTGGACCCGAAAATGTCTCGCGTGAACACGTACATAGCCACGCCTGAGGACAGGAGGGCCAGAATGAAAGACAGGAGCATGGCATGAACCAGGCTCAGACCCATGACGAACAGCACTTCGCTCACGTAGTAGGGTAGATGAGGTACGAAGTTGAAGAGTGGATAGCCGTAACCGTAGAAGAGGTCCGGAGCCCATCGCGGTAACAAAACTCCTTGGCGGGCCAGCTGGTCGATTTCCAGGAGCCGGAAGAGGTGGAAGAGACCGTCGAAGCTGCGAGGCAGGGTTGACTTCCAGAGTGGGACGGTGGCTGGCAGACCCAGGAGGCAGATGGCGGCGGGCTCCTTGGCGTACAGAGCAACCCTGGTGAGGAGCTTTCTGATCACCGCGTCCTCCGTCTCAGAGTTCCATCTCTGCGGGGAGAGTCCTCTCGTGAAGCCAGGAGAGTCCGCGGTAAACGACGGGCATGAGGAAAGCGCCCAGAATGGCGGTAGGTATGGCGACTCGGACCAGCAGATCAGCCCAGGCCAGAGCGTACCCTGCAAGCGAGAGTACAGTCATGAGTAGGCAGTCGTGGACGATGCTGGCTCCGACGGCCAAACCAGGTGCGAATAGCGGGCTTGTCCGATAGATGGTGAGTTGCCCGAGGCTGGAAAGGTACGCCGTGATGGTCAGCGTGAAGGCACACGTACCGGTGGGCAGGCCCGAGAGAAAGTCAAGAGCCAGGCCGCCGAGGAATCCCCAGATGACGCCTTCCCTTGGTCCTCTGAGCAAGCTCCAAGAAACGACAGTGAGCAGCATGAGGTGGAATCGCGCTCCTCCCAGGGAGTAGCGGAAGAGCAACGAGGACTGGATGACGGCGACCGAGAACAGAAGTGGCACGACAGCGTAGATTTTGATGGGCGATCGCCTCTGTGATGTCTACTGCTCGCTCTCGAAATCGATGGGCTCGAAACTCGTGAGCACCATGACCATCTCCAGCCGTCCGAAGTCCACGGATGGCCTCACCGCGGCCTCCTGAAACAACTCGACGTCCTTCTTCGTCACATCTGTCACCTGGCCGATGATCAAGCGCGTGGGGAAGTTGCCTCCCAGTCCAGAGGTGAGCACCAGGTCGCCTGGTTTGATTTCTTCTGTCTGCTGTATGTACCTCATGATCAAACCCTGTCCGACGAGGCCCTGCACTACTCCAGTGGCCCGAGACTCCTGCACCAGTGCGTTCACCGCACTGCTGGGGTCGGTTATGAGCAGGACTTTAGAGGAGTGCGGTGCCGTCTCCGTCACTCGCCCCACCAGGCCGCGATGCGTCAGCACAGGCATGCCCACGCCCACACCTTCCGCGGTGCCACGGTCAATGATCAAATAACCAGCGAGGTTGCTTGGATCCCGTCCGATGACCTGTGCCGACAGAAGCTCAATCGAGGGGTTGGCCTGTTTGTAGTTCAACTGCTCTCGCAACATCACGTTCTCTATCTCAGCCTCTCGCAGGCGGACATTCTCGATTATCAACTGATCCACGAGTTGCTGGAGTTCCTCGTTTTCGGCCTCGCATGTTCGCATGTCGACGTACACCCGGCGAAGGTCAGCCAATCGATCATGGACAGAGGTTAGCACCTCCTGGGCGGGCAAGGCCACCTGAGCAACCAGATTCTTCACGGGCTGAAGGCGATTGCTGCGATCGAGGACGATGGTCAACACGGCCAATGAGAGGAAGAGAAGGAGGAAGAGGGTTCCTCCTCGCTGCATGCGGGTCAAGGCAGCCTCCTCGCACTAGTGCCGTGTGTTGCGGCGCTGCGTGCTGGTCAGCAGGTGGGTCAAGGTGTCTAGGTGTTCGAGAACGATTCCTCCGCCCCTCACCACGCAGGTTAGGGCATCATCGGCGACGTAGACCCGCATTTTGGTCTCGTCAGAGACGCGTTCTGCCAGTCCCTTTAGCAAGGCGCCACCGCCCGCGAGAGCTATACCTTGTTCCATCAAGTCCGCTATCAACTCAGGAGGGGTTTGCTCCAGGGCGGTCCTGATCTCTTCCACGATCATCGCCACCGGGGAGGAGAGGGCTTCTCGGACCTCGACACTGCTAATCTCGACGGCTTCGGGTAGCCCCGTTATCAGATTGCGGCCCCTCAGAGTCATCGTTTGCTCTTCGGGAAGAGGATAGGCCGAACCTATGGCCATCTTGATACGCTCTGCCATGCGTTGGCCGATCAGCAGGTTGTATTTCTCGCGCGCGTAGCGCATGACTTCCTCATCCATCTCATCACCCGCCACGCGTAGCGAACGGCTGACCACGACACCGCCAAGCGCGAACACGGCCATCTCTGATGTGCCGCCTCCGATATCTACGATCATACTGCCCACAGGTTCGTTGATCGGTAGATTCGCCCCTATAGCGGCAGCTGTCGGCTGCTCAATGAGGAGTGTTTGACGCGCCCCAGCGTTGATGCAAGCATCGTGCACCGCTCTCCTCTCGACCTCGGTGACGCCGCTAGGCAAGCCCACCACGACACGGGGTCGTGGGAGGGGCAGCATGGCGCGCTCGTGGACCTTCTTGATGAAGTAGTGCAGCATCCTTTCGGCAACATCGAAGTCGGAGATGACGCCGTCGCGCAGAGGCCTCACCGCCACTATGTTCGCGGGAGTGCGGCCCACCATCTCCTTCGCCTCGTCCCCAACGGCCAGGATTTTCTTGGTCTTCTTCTCGATGGCCACAACGGAAGGCTCGTTGATCACGATTCCCTGGCCTCGCACCAACACCAGAGTGTTGGCTGTGCCCAGGTCTATGCTAATATCCCGGGAGAACAAGCCCAAGATGGCGTTAAGGGGGCTGAACACGGACTTCTCCTCTCTGCGACCGCCAGATTACCGGTGACGGGTCCTAATCTGCCTCTGCTTGCTGCTCTTCGGCGTCGACTGGCTTAGCTTTCTCCACCACCCGCCGAGGTTCCTGCTCGATTCCCCTGGCCTCGGTGATCACCTCCACTTCGCCAGGTTCCACCTCTTCCTCCACCACGAGGATCTCCTCTCGGACTGGGAGCACTTGCACCACCACTTCATCAGCGTTGGTGAGAATCTCGATATCTTCGTCCACGACCAGATCTCTCACGAGGATAGCCTGGTCCGTCCGTTCCAGGATACTCAGATCTACCTCTATGGCGTCACCCAGTCGGTCTGGGAGGCAATGGACTTGCAGGGAGTCGAGGCCTCGCACCAGCAAGCCCTCTTTTCTGCCCACTACTGGGGCTACCCCCACGAGAGTGAGGGGAACCTCACCGGTGATCATATCGGTCATGACCACTTCATAGAGGTCGACGTGCAGCATGGCCTGGGTGGTGACGTCGCGCTGCACCTCTCTGGCGAGGGTCAACCTGGGCTTGTCTCCGTCATCAACCCACAGATTGATCAGCCGGTTGGTGCCAGCGCTACTCAGCACCGCCCGCAACTCCCTCGCTGGCACCTGGAGGGACATGGGTTCCGTCCTCGGCCCATAGAGAGTCGCTGGTACGATCCCAGACTCGCGCAGGCGTTTGGTTTTCTTCCCGAACACTGTTCGGGTTTGTGCTCTTAGCTCAATCTGCTCCATGGAGATGTACCTTTCACCGGCGGTTTGACAAGCATGGATATTATACCAGGGCCAGCTAGCTCGTCAAGTCTCGGCATCTGGCTGGCCGTTCCAGTCGCACTGCTCTGACTGTCGAATTGCGGTATCAAGTCATTCTACCCTCTATACACTGACAAGTCAAGGTATTGGGGAGACGATGTTTGACAATGGCCCATAGCTGTCGTAGAATGTCGGGTAATCTCGGGTCGGGTGTGGAGGCCTTGCAGCGAGCGCGCATGAAGCTGATGACAAGCGCAGAATTGAGGGAGGTCTTCCTGGACTTCTTCTCCCAGAGGGGGCACCTGCTCGTGCGTAGCGCGTCGCTCGTTCCAGAGGGCGATCCTACTCTCCTGTTCACCGGCGCCGGTATGGTCCAGTTCAAGCCCTACTTCTCTGGAGAGGACGAGCCTCCATCCAGGCGCCTCGCATCCGTGCAGAAGTGCTTCCGCACCACCGACATAGACAAGGTGGGAAACGGGCATAGCCTGACTTTCTTCGAGATGTTGGGCAACTTCTCCATCGGTGACTACTTCAAGAAGGGTGCCATCGAGCTTGCCTGGGAGTTCGTGACAGAGTATCTGAAGTTGCCGAGAGATCACCTCTGGGCCAGCATCTTCCGTGAAGATGAGGAAGCTTTTGGCCTCTGGCAGGAGATTGCTCTGCCAGGGGACCGGATAGTGCGTCTGGGACGGGAAGACAACTTCTGGGGGCCGGCCGGGGAGACCGGTCCTTGCGGGCCCTGCTCCGAGATCTTCTACGACAGGGGGCCAGAAGTGGGCTGCGGCAGGGAGGACTGCGCGCCTGGTTGCGAGTGCGAGCGCTTTCTGGAGATCTGGAACCTCGTGTTCATGCAATACGATCAGGACGCAGAGGGCACTCTGACCCCTTTGCCTCAGCAGAACATCGACACCGGGATGGGACTCGAGCGTACCGCGGTGGTCATGCAGGATGTTGGCTCAGTATATGAGACTGATCTCCTCGCTCCGCTGATCGCCCGGGCCTGCGATCTGGTGGGCAAACCGTACGGCGAGGAAGAAATGGTTGATCGCTCGCTACGAATCATGGCCGAGCACGGGCGGGCGATCACTTTCCTGGTGGCCGACGGTGTGCTACCCAGTAACGAAGGCCGTGGATACGTGTTGCGCCGCATTCTCCGCCGTGCCGTGCGACATGGAAAGCTCCTAGGGAGGGAGGAGCCTTTCCTCGATGAGATAGCCAGCGCGGTGATGGAGATCATGGGGGAGCAGTATCCCGAGCTGAGAGAGCGCGAGAGCTTCGTGTTGGGCGTGGTGGCGCAGGAGGAGATAGGTTTTCAGCAGACTCTCGCTGTTGGTTCCGCAATGCTGGAGGACCTCATGAAAGGGGTCGCCACTGCGAGCGGCAGCGTTCTTCCTGGAGACGAGGTCTTCCGGCTGTACGACACCTATGGGTTCCCTCTCGAACTAACGAGGGAGATGGCTGCCGAGAATGGGCTGGAGCTCGACGAAGCAGGCTTCGAGGAGGCCATGGTGGAGCAGCGGCAGAGAGCCCGGGAGGCCCAGACCTTTGGCCTGGCGACGGAAAGCGAGTTCTATCGGCCTCTCGATCTCCCTCGGACCCCTTTCCTGGGCTACGAGAGGTTGGCCGCGGACAGTAAGATCATCAATCTAGCCAGGGACGAAAAGGAGGTCAACGAAGTTGCGGTGGGAGACCAGGTGGCGGTGGTCTTGAGGGAGACTCCTTTCTACGCAGAGGCCGGAGGTCAGGTGGGTGACACTGGCTTGATTGGAGACAGCGCTGGAGAGATCGCTGTACGTGATACCAGGAGTCCTCTGCCCGGGCTGATCGTGCATTACGGGGAGGTGAAGGAGGGCACGTTGCGAAGAGGGGATGCGGTCGTCGCCCGGGTGGACGAAGCGCGGCGTCTTGACATCGCGCGCAATCACACAGCGACTCACCTCTTGCACAGGGCTCTCCGCGACGTACTGGGCGGGCACGCGCAGCAGGCGGGGTCTGAGGTCTCGCCTGAGCGGCTTCGTTTCGACTTCACCCATTTGCAGGCCGTGGATCGGAACGAATTGGATGACGTTGAGCGGTTGGTGAACGAGAAGGTTCGCGAGGATCTGCCGGTCGCCACGAAGGTGACCGACTACCACAGCGCTGTGGCTTCCGGGGCGTTTGCTATCTTCGGAGAGAAGTACGGCGATGAGGTCCGGATGGTGAGCGCCGGCGACTATACCAGGGAATTGTGCGGGGGTACGCACCTCCGAGCTACTGGCCAGATCGGGTTCTTCTACATACTGAGTGAAGGCAGCATAGGTAGGGGGTTGCGTCGAATAGAGGCGGTCACGAGTCGGGGCGCGGAGGAATACCTCCGTGAAAGACTGTCCGTGATGGAGAGAATGGCTGCTGCACTGGGAGGCACGCCGGCGGAGTTGGAGAGCAACCTGAACAATCTCTTGAGCGAGGTGGACGCCCAGCGGAGGGAGATGCGGGAGGTGCAGCGCCGCCTGGCAAAGGCAGAGACCGCCCGGGTTCTTGAAGAAGTGCGCGAGGTGAACGGCATCAAGGTGTTGGCTGCCCAGGTTGAGGCACCAGGCATGGAGACACTGCGTGAGATGACCGATTGGCTCCAAGCCAGGCTGGGATCGGCGGTCATCGTTCTGGGTGCCGTCATGGGCGGTAAGCCAGGCTTCGTGGCTGCCGTGACGCCTGACCTCGTTGAGCGAGGGCTGAAGGCAGATGCCCTGGTGAGGGAGGTCGCTGCGGTAGTAGGTGGCGGAGGCGGCGGACGTGCCACACTTGCTCAGGCCGGTGGAAGGGATCCGCACCTGATAGGCGAAGCTCTGAGGCTGGTGACCAGTCTAGTGACCCCGGTCTAGGCCAATCCGTGATTCACGTGTCGAACTCTGGCATCCCCCTGCCTATGCGATAGCTCTGTCCGTAGGAGTGTGCCTTGCGCGGGTTACTGTCCTCAGTAGTGAGGGCTAGGACAACTGAAGGCGAGAGCCCAGCCTATCGCGCCATTCTCGACCTGGGCACCGCCCAGACCAAGGCGCTTGTGGTGCAAACGCAGGGTCGAGAGAGCACGATCCTTGGTGCCGCCGCGGCGCCCTATGAGGAGGGTGTCTCTCGTATCAGCGGTGCTCCGATGGATGTCCTAGCGATGGTCCGGAGCTGCGATCGCGCTCTCAGGCAAGCCGAAGAGATGACCGAGCGTTGCTGTGGCAGCCAGGTTGTACCCGACTGGGTGGTGCTTGGTGTGCCGAACTGCCTGACGGCTTTTCTAACCCACACGGTCATGCATCGGCGGTCTGAGCCCGGCCGGCGCGTTACCGAACGGGAACTAGGGGACGTGGTCAAGAGGGCCCAGCGGCTGGCGCTTCAGGAACTAGGGGACAACTTGAGTCCACGCCTTGGTGGTCCCGAGGCGAAGCTCGAGTTGTTGGAGTCGGGAGTGGCGGGTATCAAGGTGGACGGGCGTAGTGTGACCACTCCTGTTGGCCTATACGGGGAGACGATCGCGGTCACGGTCTCTAACGTCGCGGTGCCTGCCCCATACCGGACATTTCTACGCACAGTGGCGAGCGAACTGGGGCTGGAGATCTTGGGTGTGATGTCTTCCTGGCAAGCTCTGGCATCTGCCATACCCGATAGGAGGGCAGTCTGTATAGACGTGGGCGGCAGCGGAAGTGACATAGTGCTCGTGCACAGCAGCAGGGCATGGGCCACCGCCCGCGTGCCACTGGGAGGACTTGATTTCACGGCGCAGATTGCAGGAGCCTTACGACTCTCGCCCTCCGATGCGGAGCGCTGCAAGCTGGCCTACAGCCTCGGGCAGCTCGACATCGGTCTGGAAGAGCGATTGTGCTCTGCTCTGGACGAGGTGCTCGGGGAGTGGCTGGGCGGGCTGGAGAAAGCTCTGAGGCCGTTGTGCGGATTGGAGGGGCTTCCTCGTCAGATCGTTCTGTGTGGAGGGGGCAGTAGTCTGCCTGGTATCGTCGAGACTGTTGGAGACCATCCTTGGATGACTAGATTGAATTGTAGTGGCGGCCCGGAGGTACGGTCAATGCTCCCGGAGCAGGTCCCTGGCATCCTTGATGGGACCGGACAGCTTCGAGACGCGCAGTATGCCTGTGCGGTTGCTCTTGCCGCGTATGCTATGGGAGGAGCAGCGCACCCGGCGGACTGGGGGCCCTTCCTCTCTGCCGTGAAGAGACCCGACGTGTTTGTCGATAGCGGGGTGGGGACTTGAGCCAGGCGGAGATCGTCCACCTGAGTTTGGATGACACCTGGGCAGCGATCCGCGAGCGGCTCAGAGCCACTCAGGGCGATCGCGTAATACTCGTGGTTCCCAAGGATTGCCCTGGGCTGGACAGCCTGGTCGATCTGAAGCTATTGTCACGTCAGGTCGCCGCAATGGACAAGGAAGTGGCCCTGGTTGCCAGCAGTCGCGAACTGAGGGAACTGGCGCGCAGTCTGGGCTTTCGCACGTTCTCATCGACCGCCTGGGCGAGGCGAACGAAGTGGCGAGCACCGAAGAAAGGCACGCGATCTGCCCTCAGGGGGCCCTTGACCCGTGAGTCCGTAGGTAGGGCTATCCCGGCACCGGCATTAGCGCGGGGGATGGGAATAGGGGGCCCGGTGATTCTGGCAATCGCGTTCATCGGAATGATATCGTTCATGGTACTTCTGGCGGCGGTGTTCGTCCCGAAGGCGAAGGTGACTCTTCATCCCGTGATCTATCCGGTTAGCACCACCCTTGTGGTGGAGGCCAATCCATCGGTCGAGAGCGTTGATTTCATCGGCGTGCGCGTTCCGGCCAGGGTGGTCGAGCTGGAAGTAGTGGGCAGTGACGAGATTGCGACCACTGCTGTCCGGGATGAGCCCGAGGCCACGGCCTCTGGCGAGGTGGTGTTCACGAACAAACGCAGCGAGGCGACGACTGTCATGTCCGATACCATCGTCACCACCAGTGCTGGGACCACCACCCGGTTCCACACGACCCAAGAAGTGACCATTCCCCCGGGCCTGGGTAGCAGAGCGCGAGCGCCAATTGAGGCCATCGAACCCGGCCCCAGTGGCAATGTGCCAGCATACTCGATCAACCGCGTGGAAGGTCCCATGGATCGACAGGTCAATGTGATCAACGCCGAGCCCACTGGGGGCGGGGGAGTGAGCCAGGTTACTTATGTCACGAGCGCCGACAAGGACCAGCTCAGCGAGTCCACGTTGCACCAACTCAAGGAGAACGGCTACTCCACCATGGTGGCCGAACTGGCGGAAGAGGAAATCCTGCCGCGTGAGTCCTTGCTGGCGTTCATCCTGTCGGAGACGTACGACATGTTCCCAGGAGAGGTCTCGGATTCGCTGGGTCTTCACATGCGAGCTCTCGTCCGAGGCACTGTGATCGATCGTGAGGATGTGGAGCTTTTGGGCCTACGCATGCTGCAGTTCGAGGTGCGAGAGGGTTTCCAGCTGCTGTCCGACACGACAGAGGTTCGTCTAGACGAGGTCACCGATGTGGCCTATGATGGGACACTGACCTTGGGGATGACCGCCGCCGGGCTGAGTTGGGTGGAGATCAAGGAGTTGGAGATCCGGGAAGGGGTACGGGGCAAGTCGGTTGCTGAAGCAGAGGAGTATCTGAGGCGACACCTGAGCCTCGCGGAGGATCCCACGATCGAGGTCTCTCCCGCATGGTGGGGCCGGCTTCCCTGGCTT